>DASXKG010000495.1:0-6481 GCA_036496965.1 Variovorax sp. | reverse complement strand
CCTACATGATCAACTGGGTCTCGAATGTCTTTCCCGGCATCCTGGGGCGCACTTGCGACCGCCCCTGCGAGCCGGCCTGCCGGCGCGGGCGGGTGGAGGAGGGCAACGATGCCAGCCCCGAGCCGGTGGCCATCTGCCGGCTCAAGCGCGTGGCGGCCGACATGAAGGACGACGTGCGCGCGCGCATGCCCAAGCTGGAGCCGAAGAACGGCAAGCGCATCGCCTGCATCGGTGCCGGACCGGCCTCGCTGACCGTCGCGCGCGACCTGGCGCCGCTGGGCTACGAGGTGACCGTGTTCGACGGCGACGAGAAGGCGGGCGGCTTCATCCGCACCCAGATCCCGCGCTTCAGGCTGCCCGAATCGGTGATCGACGAGGAAACCGGCTACATCCTGGACCTCGGCGTCGCCTTCCGCAGCGGTGAGCGCATCGACTCGATGCGCTCGCTGATGGTGCAGGACTGGGACGCCATCTTCGTCGGCTGCGGCGCACCGCGCGGGCGCGACCTGGACGCGCCCGGCCGCAAGGAGGCCGCGGCCAGCATCCACATCGGCATCGACTGGCTGAACTCGGTGTCCTTCGGCCATGTCAGCGCCATCGGCGAGCGCGTGATCGTGCTGGGGGGCGGCAACACGGCCATGGATTGCTGCCGATCCGCACGCCGACTGGGCGGCAAGGACGTGAAAGTGATCGTGCGCAGCGGCTTCGAGGAGATGAAAGCCTCGCCCTGGGAAAAGGAAGACGCCCAGCATGAAGGCATTCCGATCATCAACTTCCATGTCCCCAAGGCCTTCGTCCACGAGAACGGCAAGCTGCTGGGCATGCGCTTCGAGATCGTCCAGGCCCGCTACGACGACCAGGGCCGGCGCACGCTGGTGCCCACCGGCGAGCCGGATGTCTTCTTCGAATGCGACGAGGTGCTGGTGGCGGTCGGCCAGGAAAATGCCTTTCCCTGGATCGAGCGCGATTGCGGCATCGCCTTCGACAAGGACGGCCTGCCGGTGCTGGACAAGAGCACCTTCCAGTCCAGCGTGCCGCGCGTGTTCTTCGGCGGCGACGCGGCCTTCGGCCCGAAGAACATCATCACGGCCGTGGCCCATGGCCACGAGGCGGCGGTGTCGATCGACAAGCTGCTGCATGCCGAGCCGCTCAGCCACCGTCCGGCGCCGATGACCAACCTGGTGTCGCAGAAGATGGGCATCCACGAGTGGAGCTACGACAACGACACCTCGAACGACCTGCGCTACAAGGTGCCCTGGGAAAAGGCCGAGAAGGCGCTGGCCAGCATCCGGGTCGAGGTCGAGCTGGGCTTCGACGCCGCCACCGCCTTCAAGGAGGCCGAGCGCTGCCTGAACTGCGACGTGCAGACGGTGTTCACCGAATCCGCCTGCATCGAATGCGACGCCTGCGTGGACATCTGCCCGATGGACTGCATCACCTTCACCACCAACGGCGACGAGGCCGAGCTGCGGCCGCGGCTGAAGGCGCCTGCGCTCAACCTGGCGCAAGACCTCTATGTCTCGGGCGGATTGAAGACCGGACGCGTGATGATCAAGGACGAGGACGTCTGCCTGCACTGCGGCCTGTGCGCCGAGCGCTGTCCCACGGGCGCCTGGGACATGCAGAAGTTCCTGCTCGAGATGACGCCCGCGGGGCCGGGATCGCGCGAACCGCGCGCCGTGGCCAAGCCCAAGCCGAAGGTGCTGGCATGAACGACGCGCTGAGGGGCGTCGTGCCCCGGATCGAGGCCGTCAACGACTTCGTCATCAAGTTCGCCAACGTCAACGGCTCGGGGTCGGCCTCGGCCAACGAACTGTTCGCCAAGGCCATCCTGCGCATGGGCGTGCCGGTGAGCCCGCGCAACATCTTTCCCAGCAACATCCAGGGCCTGCCTACCTGGTACGAGGTGCGCGTGACGGAGCAAGGCCACCTGGGCCGGCGCGGCGGCACCGACATGATGGTGGCGATGAATCCGCAGACCTGGGACGCCGACGTGGCCGAACTGGAACCCGGCGGCTACCTGTTCTACGACAGCACGCGGCCGCTGCCGCCGGCCAAGTTCCGCAGCGACATCCACGTCTTCGGCATGCCGCTGACCGAGATCTGCAACGCCGTCTACCAGGACCCGCGCCAGCGCCAGCTGTTCAAGAACATCGTCTACGTCGGGGCCCTGGCCGTCCTGCTGGGCATCGAGCCGGAGGTGGTCGAGAAGCTGTTCGGCGAGCAGTACAGGGGCAAGGAAAAACTGCTGGCCTCCAACGTGCAGGCCTTGCACCTGGGATGCGACTTCGCCAGGGAGAACCTGCAGGGGCCCATGGGCCTGCAGGTGCGGCGCGCCGACCGGGTGGGCGATCGCATCTTCGTGGACGGCAACTCCGCCGCGGCCCTCGGTTGCGTGTATGGCGGTGCCACGGTGGCGGCCTGGTATCCGATCACGCCGTCCTCCTCGGTGGCCGAGGCTTTCCAGAAATATTGCAGCAAGTTCCGCGTCGATCCGGCCACCGGTCAGCACCGCTTCGCCATCGTGCAGGCGGAAGACGAACTGGCCTCCATCGGCGTGGTGGTCGGCGCCGGATGGAACGGCGCCCGGGCCTTCACGCCGACCTCCGGACCCGGCATCTCGCTCATGACCGAGTTCATCGGCCTGGCGTACTTCGCCGAGATACCCATCACCCTCATCAACGTGCAGCGCGGCGGACCTTCCACCGGCATGCCCACGCGCACCCAGCAGGCGGACATCCTGAGCTGCGCCTATGCCTCGCACGGCGACACCAAGCACGTCCTGCTGTTTCCCGAGGATCCGCACGAATGCTTCGAGCATGCCGCGGCGGCGCTGGACCTGGCGGACCGCCTGCAGACACCGGTCTTCCTGATGACCGACCTGGACATCGGCATGAACCAGCGCCTGTGCGCGCCCTTCGAATGGGACGACAGCCGTGCCTACGATCGCGGCAAGGTGATGACGGCCGAAGAACTCGAAGCGGGCCGCGACTTCGGCCGCTACAAGGACGTGGACGGCGACGGCATCCCCTGGCGCACGCTGCCGGGCACGCATCCGACCAAGGGCAGCTTCTTCACCCGCGGCACGACGCGCGACGCCTACGCCCGCTATTCCGAGCGCGGCCCCGACTACGTCTACAACATGGAGCGGCTGCTGAAGAAGTTCGCCACCGCGGCCAAGCTGGTGCCGCAGCCGGTGCTTCGTCCGGCGGCCGAGAAGACGGCACTCGGCGTCATCTACTTCGGCTCGACCAGCCCGTCCATGCAGGAGGCGCTCGAACATCTGGAAAAGCAGGGCATCCACCTGGACGCGATGCGCCTGCGCGCCTTTCCCTTCCCCGACAGCGTGGTGCAATTCCTGGCGCAGCATGTGCAGGTGTTCGTGGTCGAGCAGAACCGCGATGCCCAGATGCGCAGCCTGCTGGTCAACGAGCTCGGCATCGATCCGGCCCGGCTGATCCGGGTGCTGCATTTCGACGGCACGCCCATCACGGCGCGGTTCATCGCCGAGGCGATCAGCGACCACGTGATGGCGCACGCCGCCCCCGCTGCCGGCGACCAAAAACAGGAAACCGCATGACCTATCTCGCCAAGCCCCGTCTGCACCATCCGACCCTGGCCACCAACAAGGTCGGCTACACCCGGCGCGACTACGAGGGCAAGATCTCCACGCTGTGTGCCGGCTGCGGCCACGATTCGATCTCGGCGGCCATCATCGAAGCCTGCTGGGAGCTGGACATCGAGCCGCACCGGGTGGCCAAGCTCTCGGGCATCGGCTGCAGCTCCAAGACGCCGGACTATTTCCTGGGCGCCTCGCACGGCTTCAACACGGTGCATGGCCGCATGCCCAGCGTGCTGACCGGCGCCAACCTGGCCAATCGCGACCTGCTCTACCTGGGCGTGTCGGGCGATGGCGATTCGGCCTCCATCGGCCTCGGCCAATTCGCCCATGCCATCCGGCGCGGCGTGCGCATGGCCTACATCGTGGAGAACAACGGGGTCTACGGCCTGACCAAGGGCCAGTTCTCGGCCACGGCCGACCAAGGCTCCAGGAGCAAGAAGGGCGTGGTCAATTCCGACAGCCCGGTGGACCTGGTGGCGATGGCGCTGCAACTGGGCGCCAGCTATGTCGGGCGCGGCTTCTCGGGCAACAAGGCGCAGCTGGTGCCGCTGATCAAGGGCGCCATCAGCCACGGAGGCGCGGCCTTCATCGACGTGATCAGCCCCTGCGTGGCCTTCAACAACCATCCCGGAAGTACGAAGAGTTACGACTATGTGCGCGAACACAACGAAGCCGTGAGCCGGATCGATTTCATCAGCGGGCGCGAGGAAATCACCGTCGCCATGGCGCCGGGAGAGGTCATGGACGTGCGCCAGCACGACGGCACGCTGCTGCGGCTGCGCAGCCTGCACGAGGGCTACAACCCGAGCGACCGCTACGCCGCCATGGCCCACATGCAGCGGCACCACGAGATGGGCGAGGTGGTGACCGGCCTGCTCTACGTCGACCCGCTGGCCACCGACCTGCACACCGCGCTCAACACCAGCGACCGCCCGCTCAACACCCTGGGGCCGGAGCAGTTGTGCCCCGGCGCCCAGGCACTGGATCGGCTGAATGCCTCCTTGCGCTAAGCGACGGGCGGCTGCACCATAGCGCTTCCTCTGGAGGGAGCGCACCATGGACGAACGTACCGTCTTTCAGTCGATCTCGCGCAAGCACGTCATCAGTCTGGGCCCATTGGCCAGCGTGCGCGATGCGGCCTGCGTGATGACGCGTGCCAATTGCGGCAGCGTGCTCATCATGGAGCCGCCCGACATCCTGCTCGGCATCCTCACCGAGCGCGATCTGATGACGCGGGTGCTGGCGCGCGGGCTCGACCCGGAGCGCACCACGGCGCGCGAGGTGATGACGCCCAATCCGATCTGCGTGCCGCCTCATATGCATGTCTCCGACGCCGTGGTGCTCATGCTCGAGCGCGGCTTTCGCCATCTGCCGCTGGTCTCGGGCACCAAGATCCTGGGCGTTTTCTCGGTGCGCGATGCGCTGCCGCGAGAGATCGGCACGGCGCTCAGCCAGACCGAGTTCAACGAGCAGGCGAACGACGTCCTGGGCTAGCGAGTCCCGCCCGGGACGCTTGACAAGGCGATCGCCTTCGTCAATACTAAACCCAATGGTTAACTATGAAGCGCCTCCGCTGGATCTGGTGTTCGCCGCGCTGTCCGATTCGACGCGCCGCGCCGTGCTGGCGCAGCTGAGCGGCGGCAGCTGCACGGTCACCGAGCTGGCACAGCCGCACGAAATGTCGCTGCCCGGTTTCATGAAGCATCTGGCTGTGCTGGAGGCCGCCGGGCTGATCGCGCGCTCCAAAGAGGGGCGGGTGGTGCGCTGCGAACTCGAGGCCGCACCCATGCAGGAGGCGGCGATGTGGATCTCCGGCTACGAGCGCTTCTGGAGCGACAAGCTCGACGCACTCGGACGCTATCTCTATCACCAGGAAGAACTGACGCCATGCAACCCACCCAGCAGCAGGAGCCGGCCCGGCTCAGCCTCAGCCGCGCCTACCCCGTCCCGCCCGAAAAAGTCTGGCGTGCCTGGACCGAGGCCCAGGCGCTGAGCCGGTGGTTCGGCCCGGGCGAGGGCAGTGCGCTGGCCACGGCCGAGATCGACCTGCGCGTGGGCGGATGCTGGCGCATTGCCTTTGGCACGCCCGACGGCGCATCGCATGAAGTCTCGGGCGTCTACCAGGAGGTGGTGCCGCAACGCCGGCTGGTCTTCACCTGGGCCTGGAAGAGCACCCCGGAGCGGGTCTCGCGCGTCAGCATCGACCTGAAGCCCACGGCCGCGGGCACCGAGCTCGACTTCGTCCACGACCGCTTCTTCGACGAGCAGGCGCGCGCCAACCATGCGCGTGGCTGGCTGCCCTTGCTCGACAAGCTGGACCATTTTCTTCAATCCGCTCCTCAGGAGGCATGACATGAAATACCTTGGAAGCTGCCATTGCGGCCGAGTGAAGTTCGAGGCCGAAGGCCAGATCGACAAGGCCATGGCCTGCAATTGCTCGATCTGCCAGCGCAAGGGCGCGCTGATGTGGTTCGTGCCGCGAAGCGCCATGCAGCTGCTCACGCCCGAAGCAAACAGCGCCACCTATCTGTTCAACAAGCACCTCATCACGCACCGCTTCTGCCCCACCTGCGGCATCCACCCCTACGGCGAGGCCAGGACCCCTGCCGGTGCCGAGATGGCCGCCATCTCGATACCCGCGGGCGTCCTGGCTTCGCCGTAGGGGTGGATGCCGCAGCTGGGGCAGAAGCGGTGCTTGATCAGGTGCTTGTTGAAGAGGTAGGTGGCAGCGTCTTCTTCCGGCGTGAGCAGGTGCATGGCGCTGCGCGGCAGGAACCACATCAGCGCGCCCTTGCGCTGGCAGATCGAGCAATTGCAGGCCATGGCCTTGTCGATCTGGCCTTCGGCCTCGAACTTCAC
>DASXKG010000494.1:0-6006 GCA_036496965.1 Variovorax sp. | reverse complement strand
CTCGACCAGCAGTTGCAGGGCTACGCCTGCGCCGACCTCGCGGCGGCGGTGACGCCGGACGGCGCGGCGCGCATCAGCGGCTTCGTCCAGAAGCCCGAGGAGATCGACCGGGTGCAGCGCGAGGTGCGTGCGCTGCCCGGCGTGACCGCTTCCAGCTTCGCCCTTCACTTGCGCCCTTGGCCGCTGTGCGAGGTGGCCGCACTGCTCAAACCCTACCAGGCGCGCAACCGGGACAAGCAGATGGGCCTGGCGATCACGACGCAGACGGCGCGCGAAGGGCGCCTGCGCGAAGGCGACCCGGTGACGTTCCAGGTCACGAACGCCAACCGCGAGGGCTTTCTCTGGGTCGACTACTACACAGCCGATGGCGGCGTGGTGCATCTGAACGCCGGGCCGGCACAGCCGCTGCTGCGCGCCGGGGCGACCATCGAGCTCGGTCGCGACACCCCGTCGAGCTGGCTCACCGCGCCGCCTTTCGGCGCGGTGCTGGTGACCGCCCTGTCATCGCCGACGCCTTTCCTCGAGGCGGCCGAACGGCCGCCGTTCGAACTGGCGTCGAGCTACCTGCAACGCCTGCGGACCTTGCTGGGCGAAGACGCGTTCAGCGCGCAGGCGATCGCCGAGATGGCTTTCCTCGAAACGGTATCCCGCTGAATGTTGCCCCCACGCTCCCTCACTTCGGCGGCCTGACCCGACGACAACGCGCAAAGCCCGAACATGGACACCGAGATCCCCCAGCCGCCGTACTTCTGGCCCGTGGCGCTGCTCTGCCTGCTCGGCTTCGCCCTGTTGTGGTGGTTCCTGCTGGGACAAAGCCGCACGGCCCGGCGGCGCACGCTGCTGCGGCGCATCGCCGCGCTCGACGCGCAGGCACCGGACCCCTTGCCGCTGGATCTGGCCGGCATGCAGCAGACCATGGCCGCAGCGCGCCGGGCAGCCGAACTGGCGCCGCAGCGCACCCGCTTCGCGCTCTATGCGCTGCCGTGGTTCATGTTCATCGGCGACGCTCAGGCCGACCTGCGCGGCCTCCTCGCGGCGGCCGACGAGACCGCACCCGACGCCGCGCCCCGCGCCGGCGCCTTCTGGCAATGGCGCTTCCTGCGCTCGATGATCGCGATCGCCATCCATCCGGCGGCGCTGGCCGATCCGGCGAATCCGCGAGAAGGCGCGCGCTGGTACCGTGCGCTGCTCGAGCTGTGCGAACGCCGCAGGCGGCTGGCGCTGAACGGTGTGGTGGTCTGCGTCAGCACCGCCCTCCTGCTCGGCGACCCCAAGGCCGCGGCGGCAGCCTGCGCCGATCTGCGCGCCCGGGTCGACGACGTGGCCAAGCACCTGCGCCTTCGGCTGCCCGTCTACCTGGTCGTCACCGGTCTGGAACGGCTCGAAGGCTACGAACGGGTGCGCGCCACGCTGCCGTCCGAAGTGCTCGAACAGGCGCTGGGGCATCGGGTGGGGGGCGCGCCGCCGGGGCTGTCGGCAGGTGGCCGCCTCGACGCACTGTTCGACGAATTGAGCCGTCGCCTGGATGCCTTGCGCATGGCGCTGCTGCGCGAGCAGCCGGATGCGGGCAGCAAGCTCGCAGTGCATCGGTTCGTCGAGCAATTGCACGCGCTGCAGCCGGGACTGCGCGCGGCGGCCGAGAGGCTCTCGGAGCCGCGCGGCTCCGCGGCGCTGCGCTGGCGCGGCGTCTACCTGACGGCTGCGTCGACCGGCACCGGCGGCGCGTTCGCCTGGGACCTGTTCGCGCATTTCCTGCCCGCCGACCAGCCGCTGGCGCATTCCCAGACGCCGCGCGCCGCGCGAACGACCTGAGGCAGGCCGCCTTTGGAAGCGGCCCGGCGTGGGCCTGAGCCTACTCCTCCTCGCGGCTGCGGAACTGTCCCGTCAACACCTGCTGCGTAGCCGGCGGCACGGCGTCGTAGTGCGACAGCGCAATGCTGTAGCGGCCCTGGCCGCTGGTCATCGCATTGAGCCGCGACTGGTAGTTGGCCAGTTCGGCCATCGGCACCTGGCCGCGCACCAGCGCCGTGCCCACGCCCGCGGCCGAGGTGCCGGTGACCAGGCCGCGCCGCGCAGACAGGTCGCCGGTCACGTCGCCGATCGCGTGCTCGGGCGCGACGATCTCGATCTGCACGATCGGCTCCAGCACGATCGGCCGCGCGTCGCGGATCGCCGCCATGAAGGCCCTGCGGCCGGCCGTCGCGAAGGCGATGTCCTTGCTGTCGACGCTGTGGTGCTTGCCGTCGTGCACCACCACCCGCACGTCGACCACCGGATAGCCGGCGATCGCGCCGCCGGCCAGCACCTCGCGGACACCCTTTTCCACCGCCGGGATGAACTGGTACGGGATCGCGCCGCCCTTGACCTCGTCGGCGAATTCGAAGCCGGTCCCGCGCGCCAGCGGCTCGATGCGCAGGAACACCTCCCCGAACTGGCCTGCGCCGCCGGTCTGCTTCTTGTGGCGATGGTGGCCTTCGGCCGGCGCCGTCACGGTCTCGCGGTAGGCGATGCGCGGTGTGCGCGTATTCACCTCGAAGCGATACACCTCGCGCAGACGCTCCAGCATCACCCGCAGGTGCAGTTCGCCGAGCCCGTAGATGAGGGTCTCGTTGGTGGTGGCCACGTGCTCGACGCGCAGGCAGGGGTCCTCGGCCACCAGCTTGCCGAGAATCTCCCAGGCGCGCTGCTCGTCACCGTGGCGTTTCGGCTCGACCGCCAGCCCGTGCACCGGCACCGGGAAATCCAGCGGCGCGAGATGCACGTGATCGTCCTCGGCCGCGTCGTGCAGCACCGCATCGAAGTGGATTTCCTCGACCTTGGCCACCGCGACGATGTCGCCCGGCAGCGCGCGCGCCACTTCCACATGGTCCTTGCCCTGCAGCATGAACAGGTGGCCCACCTTGAAGGGCTTGCGGCCATCGCCGACGTAGAGTTGGCTGTCGCGCGTGACGGTGCCCTGGTGCACGCGGAAGATGCCGAGCTTGCCCACGTAGGGATCGACCGTCACCTTGAAGACGTGCGCCAGCACGTGCAGCCCGGGATCGGGCCGGGCCTGCATCGGCCGGGCGGCGGCGCCCTCGCCGACCAGGAAATCCGGCGGGTTCGCCTCGGTCGGATCGGGCAGCAGCTTGACGATCGCGTCCAGCAGTTCCGCCACGCCGGCGCCGGTGCGCGCCGAGACGAAGCACACCGGGATCAGATGGCCTTCGCGCAGTGCCTGTTCGAGCGGCGCGTGCAGTTCGGCGGGTTCGACGTCGCCGTCGGCGAGATAGCGGTCGACGAACTCCGCATCGACCTCGACCACCTGCTCGACCAGCGCGCGGTGCGCTGCGTCGACCGCGCCGATGTCCGAATGCCCTTCACGGTTGTAGAAGCAGTCGACCACCTGGGTGCCACCGGCGGCGGGCAGGTTCAGCGGCAGGCACTCGCGGCCGAAGGCGGCCTGGATCTGCGCCAGCAGCCCGCCCAGGTCGACCCCTTGCGCGTCGATCTTGTTGACGATGACCAGGCGGGTCAGATGTCGCGTGGCCGCGTAGGCCATCATGCGCAACGCCATCGGCTCGATGCCGGTGGCAGCGTTGATCACGACGGCCGCGGTTTCCACCGCCTCCAGCGCGGGCAGGCTCTGGCCGAGGAAGTCCGCGCCGCCCGGCGTGTCGATGAAATGCACGCGCGTGCCGCTGTGGGTGAGATGCAGCACCGAGGCGTTCAGCGAGTGCTGCATGCGGCGTTCCAGCGGGTCATGGTCGCTGACGGTGCTGCCGCGTTCGACGCTGCCGCGCGCCCCGATGGCCCCGGCCCTGTGCAGGAGGGCCTCGGCCAGGGTGGTCTTGCCGCCGGCGGAGGCGCCGACCAGGGCCAGCGTTCGCACCGCTTCCATCTCGGCCGTGAGGCCGTTCGATCGGCTTGGCATGGATATCTCCTTGGCGCCCGAAAGGCCGCCAACCAGGGTACGGGATTGACCGGGCCGGCGCAAGACGGGGTCACGCCACCCAGGGCGGCTGCGGCCTCGCCTAGCGGGTGGCGCCGCGCAAGGCAGCCACCTGGTCCTGGTAGGTGTTTTCGATGCGCTGCAGGCGCGCCTCGCGCGCCGCCTCGTTGACCCACTGGGCGCTCATGGCGCTTTGCCGCGCCAGCTGGTAGGCGAGCTTGGCCGCCGGCAGCAGGGAGCTGTTGTCTGCCGCGAGGAAGCCGGCCAGGTCGTGCAGCGACTTCAGCGTGGCGCGCTCCGAATCGCCGCCCAGACCCTTTCCCCGGGCGAAGTCGACCAGGAAGGCCTGCACCTTCTTCTGGAATTCGGCCGGGTAGTCGCTGCGGATCACGATCTGCGCGTGCGGGATCAGCTCCGATTCCCAGATCACCTGCAAGCGCTCGGCTTCGGCCGGGAACTGCAACCGGAAGCGCTCGAAGTCGGCGGTGTTGTTGGTCGCGACGTCGGCCTCGCCATTGGCCACGGCCAGTGCGGTGACCTGGTGGGTGCCCACCAGCTCGCTGCGAAAGCGCGTTTCCATCGCGATGTGATTGGGCAGGAACAGCTGCAGCTGCGGCACGATGAAGCCGGAGACGGATTGGCTCTCGCCACGCGCGAGGCGCCAGTTGTCGGGCTCGGCCAGCAGGTCCTGCAGGCTGGTGCGGTTGCCGGTCTTGCGGGTCAGCAGCAGGGCCCGGTAGCCGGGCAGGCCGTCATGCCGAGTGACCTGCGCCAGCACGGTCATGTGATAGAGCGTGACGGCATCGAGCGCCATCCGGCCGGAGAGAAAGGCCATGTCGACCTGGTCGTGTTCGATCGCCTGCTCGAGCGCCTCGTAGCTGGTGACCGAGAGCATCGTCACCGGACGGCCGATGGCGCGGCTGAGGTCGGCGAGCAGCGGCTCCCAGTCGTTGCGCGATTCGAAGGCGCCGCCCAGCGGCAGGATGCCGAAGCGCAAGGGTGCGTCGCCGGGCGCGCCGCCGCTGGCCGGCGTCTGCGCCGGCGCCGCGAGCTGCAGGCCGAGCAGGCAGGCGAGAGCGCCGCGCAGCAGCCACGCCCCGACGCAGCGCGCCGCCGCACGCCATCGCTGCGTGCGCGCGCCGAAAGGCGCAGGGCTGACGATCGGGCTGGGACAGGCGCGAAGGACGGAAATCTGCATCTTGAAAGCGGACGCACGCCCTTCGAAGAAAAAAGGCAGCAAGCCGCGGGCTGGTCAAACGAGTGCTGTCGAGAACACAATTAGAAACCAACAAGGGCATTCACCGTGTCGTTTTTCTCCCTCCACAGGTTTCGATCGGCAACCAGTCGTTCGGTGCGGGCCGGGCGCGGCCTCGGGCCATGACCTGGTCCTTCCGCGCGCTCCGGCTGATCGGGCGGTTCACGCTCGCTCAGCAGTTGATCCTGCTCGCGCTGCTGCCGGCCACGGTGGCGACGATGGGCGCGATCGGCGTGCTGACGCGCCAGCACCTGGCGAACGTGACCGAGCTGATGCGGGCCAATGCGCAGACCGTGGCGCTGCAGGTCGCCACGGTGGCGCAGTCCCAGATCCAGCGCATGGACCGTCGCGCCCTGGCGCGCACGGCGCTGTCGGCCAGCGCGCAGCCGCATGTGCAGCAGGTGCAGATCTGGTCGGAGGACGGCGAGATCATTGCCGACTCGGCGGCGGGCGAAGCCGGCGGCGCCGACGGGCTGCAGGTGGTGGCGCCGGTCATCACCGATGACGGCAAGCACATCGGCAAGGTGATGGTCGAGATCAGCCTCGATGCGGTGATCAGCGCGCGTCGCGCCGTGTGGTTCAACGTCGTGCTGGTGCTGGGGGCCAGCCTGGTCGGGGTCGGGCTGGCCGGCTGGTGGGCGGCGCGCCGCATCAGCGCGCCGATCCGCGCGCTCGGCGAGGCGGTCGATCGGCTGGGCGCCGGCGAGGAGGCCCAGGTCGACGTCCTGGGCACGGCCGAGGTGCAGCGCCTGCAGCACGGCTTCAACGAGGCCGCCCGCGCCCTGTCCGAGAGCCGCTACGAGCTCGAGAACCGCATCGT
>DASXKG010000493.1:0-1687 GCA_036496965.1 Variovorax sp. | reverse complement strand
GTAGAGCTCGGAGAACTTGGTCGCCAGGTGGCCCAGGTCGATGCGGTCCTGCGGCCGCTTCGGGCCGGCCAGGCTGGGCGAGACGGTGCCGAGATCGAGCCGCACGACCTTGGTGTAGTGCAGCTGGCCCGGCGCCGGCATGCCGAACAGGCCCTGGGCCCTGTAGTACGCCTCGAGGCGCTCGACCTCGTCGTCGGTGCGGCCGGTGCCCTTGAAGTAGGCCAGGGTCTTCTCGTCGACCGGGAAGAAACCCATGGTGGCACCGTATTCGGGCGCCATGTTGCCGATGGTGGCGCGGTCGGGCACGGCGATCGAGGCGGCGCCGGGACCGAAGAATTCGACGAACTTGCCCACCACCTTCTCGCCGCGCAGGATGGCCGTGACATACAGCACCAGGTCGGTGGCGGTGACGCCTTCGCGCAACTCGCCGCTGAGTTCGAAGCCGACCACGTCGGGCGTCAGCATGTACACCGGCTGGCCCAGCATGGCGGCCTCGGCCTCGATCCCGCCCACGCCCCAGCCGACCACCCCGATGCCGTTGATCATGGTCGTGTGGCTGTCGGTGCCGACCAGCGAGTCGGGATACCAGGTCGGCGGATCGCCCTTGTCGGTCGGGCTCTTGTAGACGCCGCGCGCGAAGTATTCGAGATTCACCTGGTGCACGATGCCGAAGCCCGGCGGCACCACCCGAAAGGTGTCGAAGGCCTGCATGCCCCATTTCATGAACTGGTAGCGCTCGTTGTTGCGCTCGAACTCCAGCTTCATGTTGAGGTCGAGCGCCTTCGGCGTGCCGTAGTAGTCGACCATCACCGAATGGTCGACCACCAGGTCGACCGGCACCAGCGGCTCGATGGTCTTGGGCGACTTGCCCAGCGCGCGCGCCACGCTGCGCATCGCGGCCAGGTCGGCCAGGAGCGGCACGCCGGTGAAATCCTGCAGTACCACGCGCGTGACCACGAAGGGAACTTCCTCGGTGCGCTCGGCGTTGGGCGCCCAGTTGGCCAGTTGCTCCACATGCTCGGCCGTGACCTTCTGGCCGTCGCAGTTGCGCAGCACGGACTCGAGCACGATCCGGATCGACACCGGCAGCTTCTCGACGTTGGGATGGTGCCTGGCCAGCTCCTTCAGCGACCAGTACTTGCCGGATTTGCCCGACGCGGTCTTGAAGGTCTTCAGGGCGGAAGAAAAGGCGTGCGGCGCTGCGGTGGCCATGGGCGGACTCCTTTGTTCGTTCGTGGAAGCTCCGCAAAGATAGCAGGCTTCGGTGACATCGGCAGTTCATCTTCTTCGCTGCAGGGCGGCGAAAGGTCTTACCAGGCGCCGCGCGCCGCGGCGTGGGTCAGCCAGCGGGCGGCGACGCAGGCGTAGCCGAGCAGGAAGGCGCAGCCAGCCAGCAGCAGCGTCGACGGCAGCCCGGTCAGGCGCGACACGTCGCCGAGCACGAACAGCTGCAGCGCCGCCAGGGCGGCGCGCGAGGGGGCGACCTGCGCCAGGGCGATCAGGCGGGAAGGAGAGAAGACGGACATGGGCGACTCCTTGGGGCGTGGGGGCAGCGGGCGGTTCGCGACGCTTGGCGCGATCATGGGGCGCCGCGCGGCGCAAAGCGATGACCCGGGAGGTCATGGCCGCGCCGCAGCCACTTCACTACGATGGCGGCCATGAATCCCATGCGCACGCCACCGACCGC
>DASXKG010000492.1:0-4928 GCA_036496965.1 Variovorax sp. | reverse complement strand
GCAGCACGCGCCGCAAGCCGCCGGCCAGCCCGCCGAACAGCACCTGCCAGCCCAGCACCGCGACCAGCGCCAAGATCGGCATCGAGGCCGTCAGGTAGCGCGGATAGCGCGAGGTCAGGGCCCAGACGAAGAGCGAATAGGCGCTGAAGACACCCGCCGCGCGCACCGCGGCAGAGCGCTTCCAGATGAGCCCGAAGGGCGCCAGCAGCACGGCCCAGAGCAATCCGTTCGGCCACGCGGCATGTGCCTGCACGTCATCGAACTGGTTCTTGTAGTCGGCCGCGTTCCAGTTGGTGAAGCCGAACACGCGGGCACCGATCGGGTTGAAGGGATCGCCCGTCAGCCAGGCGTTGCGCGCGTACCAGTAGATGCAGGGGACCAGGAAGCAGACCAGCGCCAGGGCCAGGACCTGCGGCCGGCGTTCGCGCTTCAGCACGAACACCGCCACCAGCGGCAGCACGGTCAGGGCCTGGTACTTGGAGCCCGCCGCCACACCGAGGAAGAAGGCCGCCAGCGCCAGCCAGCGCGGCGCCTGCGGCGCCGACGCGGATTCGTGCCACCACCACAGCGCCGTGCAGGCAGCCAGCACGAACAGCGCGACGCTGGTGTCGATGAGCGCGCTCGAGTAGTCGCCGATGCCCAGCCAGACCGCGGCCGCGACCGCACCGGTCAGCCGGCTCGCGTGCAGCAGGCCCAGGCGATAGACCATCCACACTGACAGCCCGCCGGCGAAGGCGCTCAGCAGGTGCGGCAGGACATCGTCTCCCAACAGCAGCGCGCCGGCATAGACCAGGTTGAAGTTGTAGGGGAACCAGGGATAGCGCAGCCAGCCGTCGATGCCGAGCATGCCGGTGCGTGCCACCTCGCGCGCATAGGGCAGGTGGTACATCAGCTCGTCGAAGACCAGCGGCGGCGCGAGCGGCGCCACCAGCATCGGCAGCGCGACCAGCGCCAGCGCCGCCAGCGCCAGCTTGTCGAGCCAGCTCATGGGCGACGGCGCAGGGGTGCCAGCGCGCAGCTCGCGCAGCCAGCCGGGCAGCTGCCAGACGGCCGCCACCAGGCCGAGCCCGACCACCGTCCACACGCCAGCGGCATTCAGTGCCCCCGCGATCGCGATCGCCTGGAAGACGCAGATCACGATGCCGATGCCGGCCGTGGCGGCCATCGCGGTCTCCAGCCCGCCGTCGCGCCCGGGTGGCGCACCGATGCGGACCAGCAAGGCCCGGCCCAGGCCCCAGCAGGCGAGCGCGAAAACCGCCAGCCCCGCATAGTGCGCGGCGGCAAAGATCAGCGTCTGAATGGCAACTCCCGCCTCAAAGATTGGGCGCCAAGAGGCGTGCCAGTCGGGCTTCGCTTTCCTGGCGGCGTGCCGCCTGGTCCTGCAGCTGGTCCTGCCCGATCTTGCCGACGTTGAAGTAGGTCGCTTCGGGATGGCTCAGATAGAAGCCGCTGACGCTCGCGGCCGGCATCATCGCCAGGCTCTCGGTCAAGGTCATGTCGACCTCGGCGCAATTCAGCAACTCGAACATCGGCCCCTTGACGCTGTGGTCCGGGCAGGCCGGATAGCCGGGCGCGGGACGGATGCCGCGGTACTTCTCGCGGATCATGTCCTCGTTGCTGAGCGCTTCGTCGGGCGCGTAGCCCCACAGGTCGGTGCGCACTCGATGGTGCATCGCCTCGGCAAAGGCCTCGGCCAGCCGGTCGGCCAGCGACTTCAGCATGATCGCCGAGTAGTCGTCGAGGTCGTCGATGAAGTACTTCTCCTTCTTCTCGATGCCGATGCCGGCAGTGACCGCGAACATGCCCACGTAGTCCGCCAGGCCGCTCGCGCGCGGCGCGACGAAATCGGCCAGGCAGCGGTTCGGCCGCGTCACGCCGTCGATCACCTGCTTCTCGGCCTGCTGGCGCATGCCCCACCAGGTGAGCGCGGCCTCGCTGCGCGATTCGTCGGTGTAGAGCACGATGTCGTCGTCGCGCTCGGTGTTGGCGGGCCAGAAGCCGATCACGCCGCTGGCCGTGAGCCAGCGCCCTTCGATCAGGCGCTTGAGCATGCGCTGGCCGTCGGCATAGACCCGCACCGCCTCGCTGCCGACCACCTCGTCCTTCAGGATCGCCGGGAACGGCCCGGCCAGATCCCAGGTCTGGAAGAAGGGCCCCCAGTCGATGTACTTCGCGAGTTCGGTCAGGTCGAAATTGCGGAACACGCGACGGCCGATGAACTTGGGCACCGGCGGCACATAGCCGGACCAGTCGACCGGCGTCTTGTTGGCGCGCGCGCGGGCCAGCGGCCACAGCGGCACCTGCTTCTTGTTGGCATGCTGATGGCGAACCTTGTCGTAGTCGGCGTTGAGTTCATTGATGTAGTTCGTCGCCTGGTCCGACAAGAGCGACTGCGCCACGCTCACGCTGCGCGAGGCATCGGGCACGTAGACCACCGGGCCTTCGTAGTGCGGCGCGATCTTCACGGCCGTGTGCACGCGGCTGGTGGTGGCGCCGCCGATCATGAGCGGGATCTTCCGGATGCGGAAATGCTCGTCCTTCTGCATCTCGCCGGCGACGTACTGCATCTCCTCCAGGCTCGGCGTGATCAGCCCCGAGAGGCCGACGATGTCCGCGCCCTCGACCTTGGCGCGCGCCAGGATCTCGTGGCAAGGCACCATCACGCCCATGTTCACGACCTCGAAGTTGTTGCACTGGAGCACGACCGTGACGATGTTCTTGCCGATGTCGTGCACATCGCCCTTGACCGTGGCGATGACGATCTTGCCCTTGGTGCGCACGTCGCGGCCCGCGGCTTCGTCCTGGCGCTTCTCTTCCTCGATGTAGGGAATCAGGTGGGCCACCGCCGACTTCATCACGCGGGCCGACTTCACCACCTGCGGCAGGAACATCTTGCCCTGGCCGAACAGGTCGCCCACGATGTTCATGCCGGCCATCAGCGGGCCTTCGATCACGTGCAGGGGCCGTCCGCCGGTGGCCAGGATCTGCTGGTAGGCCTCTTCGGTGTCCAGGGCGATGAAGTCGGTGATGCCGTGCACCATCGCGTGCGACAGGCGCTGGGTGACGTGCACCGGATGCTCGGCCGTGCCGCGCCATTCGAGTTTCTTGCTCTCGTCCTTGGCGCCGCTCTTGGCGGTCTCGGCCACCTCGATGAGGCGCTCGCCGGGGGAGACGTAAGGCTCCCCTTCGGGGATCCGGGCGCGGCGGTTCAGCACCACGTCTTCCACCCGCTCGCGCAGTTCGGGCTCGAGGTCATCGTAGACGCCGACCATGCCGGCGTTGACGATGCCCATGTCCATGCCGGCCTGGATCGCGTGGTAGAGGAACACCGTGTGGATGGCTTCGCGCACCGGGTCGTTGCCGCGGAAGCTGAAGCTCACGTTCGACACGCCGCCCGACACCTTCGCGCCCGGCAGGTTCTGCTTGATCCAGCGCGTGGCGTTGATGAAGTCGACCGCGTAGTTGTTGTGCTCCTCGATGCCGGTGGCAATCGCAAAGATGTTGGGATCGAAGATGATGTCTTCGGGCGGAAAGCCGATCTCGTCGACCAGGAGGCGGTAGGCGCGCTCGCAGATCTCGATCTTGCGCTGGTAGGTGTCGGCCTGGCCCTTCTCGTCGAAGGCCATCACCACCGCCGCCGCACCGTAGCGGCGCAGCAGCCGGGCCTGGTGCCTGAACTGCGCCTCGCCCTCCTTCATGCTGATCGAATTGACGATGCCCTTGCCCTGGATGCAACGCAGGCCCGCCTCGATCACCTCCCACTTGGAACTGTCGACCATGATCGGCACCCGCGCGATGTCGGGCTCGGAAGCGATCAGGTTCAGGAAGCGCACCATCGCGGCCTTGCTGTCGAGCATGGCCTCGTCCATGTTGATGTCGATGACCTGGGCGCCGTTCTCGACCTGCTGGCGCGCCACCGCCAAGGCGTCCTCGAACTGGCCGTTCAGGATCATCCGCGCGAAGGCCTTGGAGCCGGTGACGTTGGTGCGCTCGCCGATGTTGACGAACAGCGCGCCCTCGCCGATCAGCACCGGCTCGAGGCCGGACAGCTTCATCGGTGGGGGGCTCGCGGCGGACGAAGGATCGGAGGACATGGGCTCACCTGCAGAACATGGGGTCAGGCGAGCGTCGTTTGCACTCCAGGGACTGGAAGCCCAAGCCTGACGCGGCCGTCCAGACGGACGGCGGCGCTGCAACGCTCCTTGGGAATCATGGATTTTAGATGAAGGCTTCCCCGGCCCCCGGGTGCAACGAGCGTACGGCCTCGAAAAACCAGGGGCGTTCCGTTCGCCGGGGCGGACTACGGAGTCTGGGCTTCATCCCCGGAAACCGGCAAACCGCAGATCTGACCTTTGTACTCTTTGAGCGAGAAATGGGTATGCAGTTGTCGCACGCTCGGCAAATTGTGCAATTTATTCACCAACATATCCGAATACGAATCCAGGTCGCGTGCCAGGACCACCAAAAGATAGTCTGCGATGCCCGAGATGGCGTGAAACATCACCACTTCAGGCATGGCGCAGACGGCTGCCTGAAATGCCTTCTTAGACTCTTCATTCTGGTGATCGATGGTCACCATGACGAACGCCAGGGCGCCGTATCCCAGTGCCCGGCGATCCAGGGTCGCGCTGTAGCCGGTAATCACACCTGCATCTTCCAGACGCTTGATCCTGCGCCAGGACGGCGACTGCGACAGGTTGACGCGCTGCGCAATCTCGCCGGATGTGAGCCGCGCGTTGTCTTGCAAAGCCCCGATCAGCTGACGGTCGATCTTGTCAATTTCTACTTGCATATAAATCGAAAAACTCCAGCGATTCAAGCATAGATTATCCAATTTTGCGATCCATGGGGATAACCCTGATCTTTCCCAATAGGCTGATGCATAACATCCCCTCCCACAAAACCAATGCCAGGGAGGCACGCCATGT
>DASXKG010000491.1:0-5088 GCA_036496965.1 Variovorax sp. | reverse complement strand
GCGGCAAGCGATGCCTCCTGCCCGGCATCGACGATGGTGCGCGTCACCAGCCGGTCATCGGGCTCGTGCCGCGGGTGCTCCCGGTCCGCCAGCGTGACGGGCAGACGGTGGTACTCGGCCACCATGTCCGCCACTGTGCTGCCGACCTTGCCGGCACCGAGAACCAGAACCTGAGTGATGACGGGTGTTTCCATGTTGCCTCCTTGCGCGACCGCCATTCGATCCTAGAGCACGGTGCAGACGGAAGGAAGCCGGCATTGCGACGAAGACGCACGCCGTTCGGGCGAAACGACGAGCCGGACGATCGAATGGTCGGCGGCGCGACCTCAGGCGCTGCGCGAGGACCCCCGCACCACGAGCTCTCCCGGCAGCAGCATTTGCCGCGCCGGCCCCTCGAGGCCCTGCAGCCGTTCCAGCAGGCAAGTCGCAGCGACCCGCCCGATCGCCTCGGTCGGCTGCGCGATCGCGCTCAACCCGGGGCCGATCAGCGGTGCCCATTCGGCATCGTCGAAGCCGACGAAGCCGAGGTCGGCACCGAAGCGCATACCCATGCGCGCCGTCGCTGCGGCCACGCGCAAGGTCACGACCGCGTTGCCCGCCAGCACCGCGGCGCGCCTGCCTCGCTTCGCGCGTTGGCGCAGCGCGCGCAAGGCAGCGTCGAGGCCGTCGCTGTCATCGTCCGCGCATTCATACACCTCGCCGGCCACGCAGGCCCTGAAAGCAGCGGTCCGCTCGCGCCGCGAGCTCACGCCCTTCAGGGGCTCGGTGACGTATAGCAGTTCACGCCAGCCGCCGTCGACGAGATGGCCGCAGGCCATCTTCATCGCCGCCACGTTGTCCAGCGAGACGAAGTCGGTGTGCATGCCTGCATGGCGCCGGTCCACCAGCACGGCAGGCTTGCCGTGCAGCGCTTCGGCGTCGACCAGGTGCTGGCCGCGGCCCAGCGTGTTCAGGATGAAGCCGTCGACCTGGTAGCCCGCGAGTGCATCGATGGCCTCGCGCTCGCGGCCGGCATCGTTGCCGAGATTGAACAGCATCACCAGGTAGCCGGCCTCCTGGCAAGCCTTCTCGGCGCCGCGCAGCACCGCCACCGAATAGGGATTGGTGATGTCGGCCACGATCAGGCCGATCAGGCGCGAGCGGCCGCGGCTGAGCGCCTGCGCCATCGGACTCGGCGTATAGGCCAGCTCGGCGACCGCCTTCTCGACCCGCGCCGCGATGTCCGGACTCAGCAGGCGCTCGCGATGGTTCAGAAAGCGCGAGACCGTGGCCTTCGACACCCCGGCCGCCTGTGCCACGTCGGCGATGGTAGCGCGGCCGGAACGCTGCGTGCGCACGGGCCCGCTCAAGTCGTTGCGGTGTCGAAGACGGCCAGCGGACGCTGGCCGGCAAGCGCCTGCAGCAGGTTGGTGGTCGCGAGTTCGGCCATCGCATGGCGGGTCTCGTGGGTTGCCGAGCCGATGTGCGGCAGCGGCGTCACGCGCGGATGGGTGCGCAACGGCGAGTCCATCGGCAGCGGCTCCCGCGCGAACACGTCGAGACCAGCGGCGCGCAAGCCACCGTGGTCGAGCGCATGCAGCAGCGCGTCTTCGCGCACGGTGGCGCCGCGGCCGCCGTTGATGAAGACCGCGCCCGGCTTCATCGCGTCGAAGAACTTCTGGTCGATCATGCCGCGCGTGCTGTCCGACAGCGGCAGCATGGCGACGACGAAATCGGCGCGCGCGAGCAGATCGGGCAGCGGCGTGTGCGCGGCGCGTCCATCGAGCTCGGGCGCCTGGGTGGCGAGCGCAACCGGCCGGCGCGCGTGGTAGAGCACCGGCATGCCGAAGCCCAGCGCGGCGCGGCGCGCGATGGCCTGCCCGATGCGACCGAAGCCAAGCAGGCCCAAGGTCTTGCCGTGCACGTCGCAGCCGAACTGCTCGGCCTCGATGTTGTGGGTCCAGTGGCCCTCGCGCACCAGGTTCGCGAGTTCGACCAGGCGGCGGCTGGTGGCCATGAGCAGTGCGAACACCGTGTCGGCCACGGTCTCGTCGAGCACCCCGGGTGTGTGGCACAGGAGGATGCCCCGCGCATGCAGTGCCGCGAGCGCGTAGTTGTCGACGCCCACCGAGACACTGGAGACGACCTCCAGCCGCGGCGCGCGCGCCAGCAGCGCGTCGTCCACCGGAAAGCTCGATCCGATCATTCCCTGCGCCATCGGCAATGCGGCATCGAAGGCAGCAAGCTGCCCGGGGACGCGCGGATTGGCGATCACGACCTCGTGCTCGGCATGCAGGCGTGCCAGCTGGTCATCCGGCAGCTCGCGAAAGACAAGCACGTTCTTTCGTGCGGCATTCATCATGCTTCGAACTCCTGAAGTTGACTGCGCGTCGGCAGGCCTTCGGTGTCGCCGAGCACCTGCACGGCGCGGGCGCCGATCCAGGCGCCGCGCCGGACCGCGTCGGGCACGGCCTTGCCTTCGAGCAGCGCGCTGACGACGCCGGCGGCGAAGCCGTCGCCGGCGCCGACCGTGTCGATGACCTGGGCCACCGGGAAGCCTTCGACCCGCCCCGTGCCTGCGACCTCGCTGTCGTAGTAGGCACCCCGGGCACCGAGCTTCACGACCACCAGCCCGGCGCCGCGCTCGCGATAGAAACGTGCAATGCCCTCGGCCGTGTCCTCGCCGGTGAGGAAGAGGCCCTCTTCGATGCCCGGCAGCACCCAGTCGGCGCGGGCAGCCAGCGCGTTGATCTGCTCGCGCATCAGCTCGGGCGAGGACCACAGCGTGGGCCGCAGATTGGGATCGAAGGAGATCGTCCGGCCGGCTTCGCGCATCACCGCCATGCTCTTGAACGCGGCCTCGAGACTGGTGGACGAGATCGCCGCGAACACGCCGGTGGCATGCAGATGCCGCGCCGAGCGCAGCCAGGCTTCGTCGACGTCGGCCACGCCCATGTGGCTGGCGGCCGAACCCTTGCGGTGGTATTCGACCGGCGGGTCGCTGCCATCGCTGACCCGGCCCTTGAACTGGAAGCCGGTGCGCTGGCTCGCATCGCAGATCACGTGGCTGCAGTCGATGCCTTCGCCCTGCATCGCGGCCAGCAGCGCGCGGCCCATCGAGTCGGTGCCGAGCCGGCTCGCCCAGGCTACCTTCAGCCCGAGCCGCGCCAGGCCGATCGCGACGTTGGTCTCGGCGCCGGCGGTGCGCTTGTGGAACACGGTGGCGTTCTCGATCGGCCCGGGCTCGGCCGCGACCAGCAGCAGCATGGCCTCGCCGAACAGCGCGACGTCGAATGCAGTTGGGACGCTCGAGTTCATGACAGTGAGCGGATGTGTGCGACCTGATCACGCGCCACGGCGAGCAGGTCGTCCCCGACCAGCGGGTACTCGATCGCCCGCGGCACATCGGCCGGCAGCGCGCGCAGCACGGCACGCCAGGGCGCGGCGGAGTCGGCCAGCGGCACCGCCACCCACTTGGCGGGCAGGCGCTGTACGCCTTTGCAATGCACGTAGCGCACGTGGCGGCCGAGCGCGCCGGCGGCCTGCAGGGGACATTCGCCGACCCAGTGCCAGTTGCCCATGTCGAAGGTCATGCCCAGGGGGACACCGGCCCGGTCGGCGGCATCGAAGAAGGTCAGCAGCGCGGGCAGGCTGCCGGCCGCCACCGTCTGGTCGTTCTCGATCAGCAGCTCGACCCGGGTCTCGGCCAGCTGCACCTTCAGGCCCCACAACGAGCCGTGCGAGGAGGCGCGGAAGTCACCGATCGGCATCTTCAGGCGCTTCGCGCCCAGCGTGTCGGCTGCGGCAATGCCGCGTCCGAGGGCCGCGCTGTCGAGCCAGCCGCCTTCGGCCCAGAGACCTTCGGGGCTGGAATAGACCGACGCCAGCCCGTTCAATGCAGGCAGCTCCGAGGCCGGATCGCGCAGCAGCTCGCCGCGCACCTCGACGCTGTCGGCGCCCGCCGCCAGGGCCAGCCGCGCGCACCACAACTGGCCGTGGCGGCCGACCTCGGCAGCACCGAAGGAAGACAGGGAAATCAAGACCGGCGTCATGCCGTCGCCTGGTGCGAGCTCAGGATCTGCCCGAGGAACTGGCGCGTCTTCTCGTGCTTCGGATGGCCGAAGAATTCAGCCGGCGGCCCCTGCTCCACGATCCGACCTTCGGCCATGAAGATCACGCGATCGGCCACGCTGCGCGCAAAGCCCATCTCGTGCGTCACGCACAGCATGGTCATGCCGTCCTCGGCCAGGCCGATCATGGTGTCGAGCACTTCCTTGACCATCTCCGGGTCGAGCGCCGAGGTGGGTTCGTCGAACAGCATGATCTTGGGCGACATGCACAGCGCGCGGGCGATCGCCACGCGCTGCTGCTGGCCGCCGGACAGCTGGCTCGGGTACTTGTGGGCCTGCTCGGGAATGCGCACCCGCTCGAGCAGCTTCATCGCGGTCTGCTCGGCCTCCTCCTTGCTCATGCCGCGCGAGCGCATCGGCGCCAGCGTGCAGTTCTGCAGGATCGTCAGGTGCGGGAAGAGGTTGAACTGCTGGAACACCATGCCGACCTCGGCGCGCACCGCGTCGACGTTCCGGCCGCCTGCGGTGAGCTCGATGCCGTCGACCACGATGCGGCCCTTTTGCACCGTCTCGAGGCGGTTGATGCAGCGGATCAGGGTCGACTTGCCCGAGCCCGAAGGGCCGCAGATGACGATGCGCTCGCCCACCCGCACCGACAGGTCGATCTGCGTCAGCACCTGGAAGCTGCCGTACCACTTGTTCACCGCCTCCAGGCGGATGATCGGCTCGCTGCCGGCGTGGGTCGCGACTGCATCGTTCATGTGTGATTCCCGCGGCCTACTGGAACTTCGGCAGGTCGGTCTGCAGCCATTTCATGTAGAGCTTGTTGAGCTCGCCGTTGGCCGAGTTCTTCTGCACGAACTCATTGACGCCCTTGGCCAGGTCGTCCTGCCCCGGACGCATGGCGATCGCCATGTTCTGCTGCACCAGCGTGAACTTGTTCTCGAAGGTGTGGGGCGGCACCCGCTTGGCGATCTGCGCGGCCACCGTGGTCGACGCGCCGATGGCATCGACCTGGCCCGACATCAGGGCCTGCATG
>DASXKG010000490.1:0-4929 GCA_036496965.1 Variovorax sp. | reverse complement strand
GCAACAAGCGTGTCGGGCAGACGTCCAAATTCGTCGAGCATCTGGCCCCGCGCTTCGCGGCCTACGATCGCGTTGAAATCGCGCACCATCATCGGATACGGATGCGGTCCGGCCACCGTGCCGATGATGTAAAAGGTCTCGGCGACATTGGTGACCCAGTCGCGCATCGCTTCGTTGAGCGCGTCCTTGAGCGTCTTGCTGCCCGATTCCACGGGCACGACGGTCGCGCCCAACAGGTTCATGCGGTAGACGTTGGGGCTCTGGCGCTTGACGTCCTGGCTGCCCATGTAGACCACGCATTCGAGCCCGTAGCGCGCGCAGATGGTCGCGGTCGCCACGCCGTGCTGGCCGGCGCCGGTCTCGGCGATGACGCGCGGCTTGCCCATGCGCCTGGCGAGCATGGCCTGGCCGATGGTGTTGTTGACCTTGTGGGCGCCGGTGTGGTTCAAATCCTCGCGCTTCAGGTAGATCTGCGCGCCGCCCATCTCGCGGCTGGTGCGCGCGGCGTGGTAGATCGGCGAGGGGCGGCCGACGAAGTGGGCCAGCTCGTAGTTGAATTCGGCCAGGAATTCGGGGTCGTCCTTGTACTTCGCGTAGGCGTCGCGCAGTTCGCTGATCGCCTGAGTCAGCGTCTCGCTCGCGAAGCTGCCGCCATAGATGCCGAAATGGCCGCTGGCGTCGGGTTGCTGGTAAGTCATCATGATCTCGATCTGGGGGCTTTCCCGGCGCCGGCGAATCGAGGCGGCAGGACAGCTAGGAAGCTGGGAAGGCGGCATCGGCCGCACGCACGGCGGCCACGAATGCCCGGATCTTGGCGGGGTCCTTGATGCCCTTGGAGGCCTCGACGCCCGAACTCACGTCAACGGACAGCGACCTGCCCGCCGTGCGCAGCTGGCGAATGCCATCGCCCACGTTTGCAGGTGTGAGCCCACCACTCAAGACGAGGTGAGCGTCGACGGCGGTTGGAAGAAGTGACCAATCGAATGCCTTGCCGCCACCGCCGTATGCGTCGACATGGGCGTCGAGCAAAATGGCCTGGGCGCGGGAGTAATCGGAGGCGTATTTTACGAGATCGAAGCCGACACCGGCCGCGCCGATCGGAATCCGGGCCGCGCGCATGAAGCGGCGCGCGCCGTGGCCGCTGGCTTCCCAGCAATGGTCGGGCGTTTCGTCGCCGTGGAACTGGGCCAGCGCACCCGGCACCCGGGCGAGCGCCTCCAAAGTCGACGCCACGGGTTCGTTGACGAACAGCAGCACCGGTGTCACGAAGGGCGGCAGCCGCGCGGCCAACTGGGCAGCGCGCGCGGCGCTCACCGCGCGCGGGCTGCCCGGGTAAAGAACGAAGCCGACCGCATCGGCGCCGGCCGCGACGGCGGCAGCTACGTCTGCCTCACGGGTCAGGCCGCAGATCTTGATGCGCGTGCGAGCGGGCGGGGCGGCGGCGGTCATGGCGGGCCATCATACGCAGCGCCTGCGGCCCCCAAGGTGGCTTCCGGCGGAAGGCCCCAGCTGGCGTCGTACAGTGGCCCGACGAAGTACAGGCCGGCGGCCGAAAAGGTCGGTGCCGCCACCAGCCGGCTGCGCGCGGCCAGCACCTCGGCGATCCATCCGGGTGGCGCGTCGCCGCGGCCGATGCGCACCAGGCAGCCCATGATGTTGCGGATCATGTGATGCAGGAAGGCGTCGGCCTCGAATTCGAAGTGCCAGCGGCAGCGCTCGGCGTCGCCTTGGCGCGTGATGGCGATGCGGCGCAGGTCCTTCACCGGCGAGCGCGCCTGGCAAGCCGAGGCGCGGAAGGAGCTGAAATCATGCACGCCGATCAGCAAGGCGGCGGCAGCGCGCATCGCCTCGCCATCCAGGGGATGCATCGACCAGCCCACCCGCCCGGCATCGAGGCTGGGCCGGACCGGAGATTGAGACAGCACATAGAGGTAGCGCCGCGCCAGCGCGCTGGCGCGGCAATGGAAGGCGTCCGGCATCGCCTGCGCCCACTGGATCGCGATGTCCGGCGGCAGGAAGCGGTTGGTGCCGCGCACCCAGGAAAAGGGCGCGCGCTCGACCGAGGTGTCGAAATGGACCACTTGCATGAGCCCGTGCACGCCCGCATCGGTGCGGCCCGCGCACAACGTGGAGATCGGCTGGGCCGCGAAGGCCGTGAGTGCCGCTTCGAGCTTGTCCTGGACCGTGAGGCCGGACGACTGGCTCTGCCAGCCCTGGTAGGCCTGGCCGTTGTAGCGGACGCCGAGGGCCAGCCGCACAGCGGGAGGGGGGGCCGCCAGGCCGCTCAGCGCAACTCGCCGAGCAGTTGCTTGGCTTCGGCCTTGATGTCGCCGGCGCTTTCGGCTGCCACTTCCTCGACCAGCGAGCGGGCGCCTTCGACGTCGCCGAGCGCCTTCAGCTCGCGCGCCAGCGAGAGTTTGATCGCATGCGGGCTTTCGCCGCCATCGTCGAGCGGCTCGAGGCGGCCGCGTTCGGTGTCGGCGGGGCTGCGCGCATTCAGGCCGGCCAGCGAGCTCATGTCGAACTCGATGAAGCCTGAATCCTGGGGCAGGCCGGGACGCAGCGGCGCGGGCATCGTGTGTTCTTCGTCGGCCGGCAGCGCTGCACGCGTGTTGTGCTCGAGCGCGCCGGGCGCGGTGTCGAAATCATTCGCGAGATCGAGGCGTGCGCTCGGGACGGCGTTGCGGCTGCCGTTCAGCGTCTCTTTGCCGGTGCCGACCGGGTGCAGGGTGCGCGGGGCGGCTTGATGTGCGGTCGCCGCGAGCGCGCTCGGTGCCTGCGCGGGCGTCAAAGGCAGGCTGGCGCTGACCGGCGCTGGAACCGTGTCGGGCGGCACCGGCTTGGCCAGGTCGAGGTCGAAATCCAGCGGCGCGACGGAAGGCACGAAGGCTGGCGGCGCAGCGGCTGCGATCGGCGCAACCACGGGCGGTGCGGCGGGCGGTGCCGCGGGTGCCGGCGCGGCCGCCGACGCGGCCGCCAGCGTGCCGGCGAAAGCCGCGGCTTCTGCGGCCGAGACCCCACGGCCTGCGCTTTCGTAGAGTGGATTGCCGGGGTCGAGGTCCTTGCCCATCTCCACCACCCGCATCCATTCGTTGCCCGTGCCGCCGGTCAGTTTGTGCACGTCGGCCGCCAGGGCCTCGTAGGCGCGCAGATCGCGGCGCTTGGCATGGATCTCGAGGAGCTTGAGATGGATCGCCGGGCGCTCCGGATTGACGCGCAAGGCTTCGCGCAGGATTTCCTCGGCCTGCAGGTCGCGCCCGTAGGCGAGGTAGACGTCGGCTTCGGCCACGGGATCGACATCGCCCGCGTCGAGCTGGCTCGGCGAGTAGGACATCGAGGAAACCACTGAATTGCCGCGATTGCGGGTGTCGACCGATTCGCCGCCGCTGGCACCGAAGAAGGAATCCTTGGGGATCCGGCTTTCGATGAAGACGCTGTCGCCGGCGTCGCGGCGCTTGCGGCCCAGCACGCGGTAGAGCAGGAAGGCGATCAGCAGCGCGATGACCGCGGCCAGGCCGGCCATCAGCGGGTTGTCCAGCAGATCGGCAAAGAACCCCTGGGGCTCCGGCGGCGGTGGCGCTGCCTTGGGTCTGGCGATGGCCGGCGGCTTGGCGGTTGCCGGGGCGGATGCCGCCGCAGCGGCGGGCGCAGCGCTGGCATCGGCGGTCGCGGCGGGTGCTGTCGCGGGCGTGCCGGCGGCTGCGGGGGCAGCGCCAGCGGGGGCTGCTGCCACCGCGGGCGCTGTTGTAGATGTCGTGGCGGCCGCGGTGCTTGGCGTCGCCGGCGCGGCCGGGGTGGCCGCAGCGACCACAGCGGCTGCTGGCGTCGCAGCAGTCGCCGGAGCTGCCGTAGTCACGGGAGCCGCCGGAGCAGCGGCAGGCGCGGCAGTCGTGGCGTTCGCGCCTGCGGCTGCCGCTGCCGGAGCGGACGCTGCCGGCGCCTTGACGGCCGTCGAGGCGCCTGCCGTTCCGGCGTCGGAAGTGATCGCCGGCGTGGCAACGGCGGCCGACTGCAGCTTGTTCAGATCCGAGATGTTCTTCGACAACTCGGCCACGCGATCCTGGCTGGCCTGAGCCTGGCGCGACTGTGCAACCTGCTCGTCCGTCGGCTTGCCGGGGGCGATGCCCTGGGAAATCTTCAGCTTGTCGGCGGCGGCATTGGCCGCGTTGCGGTCTTCGACGCTGGCCTGCAGCTTGCCGGAGGCCTGGCGGTCGGCGTCGGCCACATGCGAGGTGGGTGCGTTCTCGGCCAGGCGGCGGCGGTAGTCGCCGAAGTCCTGGCTCTGCGCGTTGACCGTACGGTGTGCTTCGGCTGCGGGAATCGCCTCGGCTTGTGTCGCGGCGGGCACCTGCAGCAAGGCCCCGGCCTTGATGCGGTTGACGTTGCCGCCGATGAAGGCGTCGGGATTGGCGCGCAGCATGGCCACCAGCATCTGGTCGAGCGAAACGTCGGCCGGCTTGTAGGTGCTGGCGATCTTGCCGGCGGTGTCGCCGGGCTGCACCTTGACCTGGTCCGCGTTGGCGGAGCGCGCCGCGCCGCCGTCCGCAGCCGGGGCGGCGGCGACCGGTGGGGGGCGCTCGCGGCGCGGCTGAACCTCAGCCGGCGTGGAGCGCGGTGGCGGTGCGGCGCTGATCTGCGGCGCGGTCGGAGCGACCGGCGCGGCAGCCAGGCGGCGATTGGCCGGAGGGTCGAGCAGGACCGTGTAGTCGCGCACCACACGGCCCGAATTCCAGTTGGCTTCGAGCAGCAGGTCGACGAAGGGCTCGCTCAGCAGATGGTTGCTGGTCAGGCGCACCACGTAGTGACCATCGGCACGCTTCTGGACACCCACCCGCACGTCCGAGAGCACGGGGTTGTACGGCACGCCGGCCGCGTTGAAGGCTTCGCTCGACGCGATGCTGACCCGCAGGCTGTCGGCATCGGCCGGCG
>DASXKG010000489.1:0-3016 GCA_036496965.1 Variovorax sp. | reverse complement strand
TGCGGCATGGCTGGCGCTGGTCGGCCACGTGCTGTGCCGGACGCTGCTGCTGCGGTGCGCGGATGCGGTCGAGAGTGGCGCCGGCACGCGGCGGCTCGACCGGCTGGGCGGACTGATCCACCGCATGCCGATCGCCGCCGGAACCTGCCTGGCCGGACTGTTCGCCGCCGCCGTGCTGCCGCCCAGTCCGGGCTTTGCCGCGTTCTGGCTGCTGTTCCAGTCGCTGCTGGCGGCCGCTCGGATCGGCGGTGTTGGCTTGCAGTTGCTGATCCTGTGCGCCGCCGTGCTGACCGCGCTGTCGGTCGGCGTGGCCGCGCTGGCTGCGGTGCGGCTGTTCGGCGTGGTGTTTCTCGGCCGTCCGCGCACACCGCGCACCGCGGCCGCGGAACAGGCGCCGCGTCCGGTCCGGTTGGTTCTCTGCGGCCTGGCGGCGATGACCACGCTGCTCGGTCTGCTGCCGGCGCTCGCGCTGCTGCCGGCGGCGAGATGGACCCACGCGACCGGCGTCTGGTCATTCGCGACCTTGCGGACCGGCGCCGAGACGCCGGGTTATTCTCCGGTTGTCGTTGTCGGCCTGCTCGCGGTGGCGGGCATCGCCGTGTTGCGTGCGATGCGTGGCTCCGGGCAGCAACAGCGCGAGCCGGCATGGTCGGGCGGCTTCGCGGCACCGCCACCATGGCTGCCGTTCGGCGATCCGGCGACCCAGTACGGCCCTGCATCGTTCGTCGAACCGATGCAGCGTGTCCTGGTCCTGCCGCTGCCGATCGCCGCGCTGGGCCGCCAATTCGCTCGCTGTCGCGACGCTGTGTCGCGGGCCGCATCGATCTTGTTCGCGCCATGACGTTGCTCGCCGGCCTCATCGCGCAGCTGTTGCACATCGGCTTGATTGCCGCCGCCGCTCCGACGCTGGTCGGCGTTCTCCGCTGGATGCAGGCGCGGCTGGCCGGTCGCGTGGGTCCGTCCCCGTTGCAGCCGTGGCGGGAGCTGATCCGCCTGCTGCGCAAGCAGACCTTGCTGGCCGAGAGCGCATCCGGCGTGACCACCTATGGGCCGGTGGCCGGTGCCGCGACCACCGCGGTAGCGGCCGCCCTGGTGCCGTCCTTCGCTCTCAGCATGACCTTCGCCCCATTCGCCGATCTGCTGGCGATCGCCGGGCTGCTGATGGCGGCCCGTTGCTCGCTGGCGCTGGCGGCGATGGATGCCGGCACGGCGCTGGGTGGCGTGGGCGCAAGCCGGGCGATGCTGCTCGCCGCACTCGTGGAGCCGGCGCTGTTGCTGGTGCTGTTCGCGCTCGCGCTGCTCGCAGGCAGCCTCGACCTCGACCTGATTGCCGCGGCGCAGATGGAGAGCGGCGCGGACTGGCGGATCGGCCTGGGCATTGCACTGGGCGCGACCGTGCTCGTGGCACTGGCCGATACCATGCGCCATGAGGCGCTGGCGTCCGATCTGGCCGGCCGAGGCCTTGCGCTGGCCGAGGTCACCGAGGCGTTGCGGCTGCTGGTCTGGTTCAACCTGATCGGCGCGGCGTTCCTGCCGTTCGGCATGGCGCGGTCCGACGCCGGACCGATCGCCTGGGCGGTCGGCCTCACCGCCTGGCTGGCCAGGACGCTGCTGTTCGCTGCCGTGCTGGCGCTGCTGCACGCGGTGCACGGCCGCATCAATCTGCCGCGCGCGGCACAGATGCTCGGTGTCGCTGCGCTGCTCGGCCTCCTGGCCGTGGTCTTCCTGTTCGCCGACATGGGCACCACGTGATCGGCGTGGCGAGCGCGGCTGCCCTGCTGCTGTCGATCGGGCTGCTATGGGCCCGGCGAATCGACACCGCAACGCAACTCTGCGCGCTGCAGGCGTTGTCCGCCGCCGTATCGCTTGGTCAGGTGGCACCCACGGTCGCGATCCTGGCGTTCGCCCTCAATGGCGTCGCGCTGCCACTGGCGATCGCTCGCCTGCACGGCGCGACGATGCTGCAAGCGCGCGGCGCCGCCCTCCTGTTCTGGACCGTGGCACTGGCGTTGATGGCACTGACCGGGATGGCCTTCGCGGGGGTCGGGACAGACGGATTGGTCGCGGCCGGCGCGTCGGTGGCATTGCTCGGCCTGCTGCTGATCGCTTTCCGCGCGCACCCGCTTGCGCCTGTGCTCGGTTTCCTGTCGTCCCAGAACGGTCTGATCATGCTGGCGGGCGCCCAGTCCGAACTGGCGCTGCCGACGGCATTGGCGGTCGCCCTGCCACTGGTTCCCGCCCTGGTCCTTGCCGAGAGCTGGCAGCGCCAATGAGCAGCGCGATCCCGATGATGGTGGTGGCGCTGCCGGTGGTCTCGGCGGCGGTGCTGGCTGCGATCGCATCCTGGCGCATCGCCACGTGGATCAATGCCGGGTCCGCCAGCATCCAGTTTGCCATGGCGTGCCTGCTGGTGTGGCACTCCAGCACGGCAGCGACCCAACTGGTCGTGCTCAACGCCTTCGTGGCGATGACAACGAGCTGGTTCGGTTATCGCGACATCGCGGCATCGCTTGCCGCGCGGACGCTCACCAGGCGACGGGCACGCCGTTATCATATCGGCTGCCAGGTACTGATCGGCGCGGTGCAGGCAGCGGTGCTGGCCGATAACCTGACGCTGACCTGGTTCGCTGTTGGGGTTGCAGTCGCCGCCGCAGCCGCAATCACGGGAGCCGCACGCGGTGCGGCCGCTGCCACGGCGATGTCACGCCTGGTTCTGCAGTGCGCGATTGGGCTGGTGCTGGCGCTGCTTGGCACGCTGCTGGTCGAGCCGGCACCGGTTCCGGCGGGGGTCTTTCTGCTGCTGGGCTATGCCACCCTGGCCGGACTGGTGCCGTTGCGGTCGTGGCTGGTGAACGCTGCGGCCGAGGGCGTGGCGCCTGGGGCCGTCATCGTCATGCTGCTGGCCAATGTACCGCTGCTGCTGTTCATGCGGCTGCATATCGCGCCGGGGCTGCTGATCGCATTCGGACTTGCATCGCTGCTGATTTGCGCGATCGCGAGGCTCGACCGCCGCCGC
>DASXKG010000488.1:0-6152 GCA_036496965.1 Variovorax sp. | reverse complement strand
CGTACGGAGAGACATCCAGAGGGCAGAGCGCGGGGACCACGTGGATGCGAACCAGCGGCGCGAAACGTTCGATGTCGTGCACCAACTGGCGCGCCACCACCAGGCTCAGGGCGTGAAGCGCCTGTCCAATCCAGCCGCGTGAAATGGTGCGCAACGCGCAGGCGAATCCTGCCGGCAGAACGACCAGGTCGGTGGCACCAAGGTGCACAGCCGCCGCAATGGGTGTGTTGCTACTGACACCACCGTCCACCAATTCACGGCCATTGATCACGACTGGTGGAAAAATGCCCGGAATCGCGCTGCTCGCCAAAACTGCTTCGACCACCGGGCCGCGCGACAGCACGACCTCGCTGCCTGTCACACGATCGGCCGCCACGACATGCAGCGGCAACGCGGCGTCTTCGATGAACTGGAAGCTGAGCGACTGCTGCAGCAGGCGACGCAGGGCGTCGTTGTGCACCAGATGCTCTTGGCTTCGGAAGAGAATGTGCAACAGCGACCTCAACGCAAATGGCATCACGTCGCTACGGCGGATGTTGCACCACAAGTCTGCAAGACGCCGTACCCCACTTGCATCGGGTGTGCCCGCAAAGAAGGCAGAGTTGATGGCGCCCGCCGACGACCCGACAACAAGGTCGGGCTGAATGCCGGCGCGCACCAACTCGCGCAGCATTCCCACTTCGACCGAGCCTAGGCTGCCGCCACCGGCGAAGACAAATGCGATGCGTTCTTTCATGGCCTGGCGAGCACTGGGGAGGTGGATCCTTCCTCTAGTTCGATGCTCAGGTGATTTTTGTTACGGACGTGGTTCGACGGCCCAACTCATTGGATGTAACCGCTACGGGGCGCGTCCTGGCCCGTTGGGCGACTACGCGCCCGGTACCGGGTCCGGCAGGAAGATCGTGTGCTATCCCGCCAGGCCCGCGAACACGTTCTGCACGTCGTCGTTGGCATCGATCGCCGCCAGAAAAGCTTCGACTTCCTCCAATTGCTCGGCGCTGAGACTGGCCGGGTCGATCGGGTTCTTGGCCTTGTAGCCGAGCTTGGCGGACAGCACGCCGAATCCCTGGGCCGGCAGCGCGCGGCTCACCAGGTCGAGGTCGGCGGGGTCGGTCAGGAACAGCGTGACGCCCTCCTCGCCGGCTTCGAAATCCTGCGCGCCGGCCTCGATGGCCGCCAGTTCCGGGTCGGCGCCCGCGGCCAGCGGCTCGCCTTCGATCATGCCCAGGTGGTCGAAATCCCAGGCGACCGAACCCGAGGCACCGAGCTGGCCCTTGCGGAACAGCACCCGCATCTCGGGCGCGGTGCGGTTCACGTTGTCGGTCAGGCATTCGACCATCACGGGCACGCGGTGCGGTGCGAAGCCCTCGTAGATCACGTGATCGAAATGCACCGACTCGCCCGTCAGCCCGGCACCCTTCTTGATCGCCCGCTCGAGCGTGTCCTTGGGCATCGAGACCTTGCGCGCCTGCTCGACCACCAGACGCAGCCGCGCATTCGATGCCGGATCGGCCCCGCTGCGCGCGGCGATCATGATTTCCTTGGCCAGCTTGCCGAACAGGCGGCCCTTGGCGTTGGCCGCCAGGTCCTTGTGCTTGGCTTTCCATTGCGCGCCCATGTGCTTGTCCTTGATGTCCGGGCGATGCCGGCGGTACGGGATTCTGCCGCAGGCGCGGTGGGGGGAGCCAAGGACCGCTACGTGCCGCCAGCCGGCCAGCGCGCCGGATCCGTCCCCGGCGGCACCGAAGGCCGCGTCCAGGCGGCCGGCGTGCGCGCCAGCTGCGCGCTGTGCCTGAAGCCGCAGAGCGCGCCGAAGCCCGATGCCGAGGTCTCGAGGTACGGCGTCTTGTCGGGAATGGCGATCTTCAAGCCATCGGCCACCCGACCGAGCCCGCGCAGCCACTGCCCCGTCTGCGCCAACGACACCTGCACATGCCAGCTTCCGCCCTCGCGCTGCTGGCGCCACAGCGCCGCCGCCGCACCCATCGCCATCAGGTAGCCGGTCGCCTCGTCGAGGATCTGCATCGGCAGCGGCCGGGGCTTGCCGCCGCCCTTGGCCTCGCCCTCCGCCTGGTTGAAGCCCATGGCGGTCTGCACCAGCGAATCGAAGCCGCGCCGGGGCGCCCAGGGACCTCGGGTTCCATACGCCGACAGCGACACATAGACGACGCCCGGACGTGCGTGGGCAGCCTCGTCGGGCCCGAAGCCGAGTGCCGCAAGACCACCGGGCCGGTAGCCCTGGACGAGGACATGCGCGTCCTTCAGCAGATGGCCGAGCGCCGCGCATCCATCCCCGCTGCGCAGGTCGGCATGCGTGGACAGCTTGCCGCGACTGGTGTCCGCGATCGCCCTGATGTTGGGCAACTTCGGTGAATTGACGAGCATCACGTCAGCGCCGTAGGCCGCCAGGGCGCGGCCGCCGACCGGTCCGGCCAGGATTCGCGTCAGGTCGAGCACGCGCACGCCGGACAACGGCCTTGCAGCGGCATCGAGCGCGGGCAATGCGAGTGGCGCTGCGTCGCCGATACGCTCGATGGTGAACAGGGGCTGCGGCAGCAGCGCCTGGCCCTGCGGCGTGGCGTCCCATTCGTCGAAGCGCCGCAGCGCGGTCGCGACGAGGCCCCCGGCGGCCGAGGCTTCTTCGAAATCCAGCGCCTTCCAGGACAGCATCGCCGCCTCTGCGTCGGCTCGCTGCGCGGTCGCAGGATCCAGGCCCAGCAGTCGCAGCGCGCCGTCGCGATGGTGCACGAAATTGGCATGAACACGCACCCAGCCGTCGGCCGCGCGGTAGAGCCCGGAAATCGGATCCCACGGATCCGGCACCTGGCCATCGATGCTGAACCAGCCCGTGCACTCCAGCGCCGCATGCAGCATGTCGACGGCCACCTGCTGGCGCGCTGCGCCGCGTGCATGACCCAGTTCGCAGGCCGCGAGCGCCGCCGCCGCGATCGTGGCCTGCGCAGCGGCGCCGACCGCGAAGGATGAGGGCAACACCGGGTCGGTGCCCGTGAGGCGCACGAAGTCCAGCGCCTGGGGCGGCAGGCCCGCCGACTGCCAGATGTCGTTCAAGACCCGGGTTGCATCCACTGCATCGACCTCCGAACCAAGGGGAACAGGCAGGGCTCGCTGTCGCGACCCTGCCCTCTTGTGGCGCCGCGCCGTTTTTACTGGATCAGCTTGGCGCCGGTCTTGGCCTGCAAGGCGTCGAAGCTCACGCCGGGCGCGAGTTCGACCACCTTGAGCCCCTCGGGCACCACGTCGATCACCGCGAGGTCGGTGACGATGCGGTCGACCACGCCCACGCCGGTCAGCGGCAAGCTGCAGTGCTCGAGGATCTTCAGGTCCTCGGTGCCGTCCTTCTTCCTGGCGACATGTTCCATCAGCACGATCACGCGCTTGACGCCGGCCACCAGGTCCATGGCGCCGCCCATGCCCTTGACCATCTTGCCGGGAATCATCCAGTTGGCGAGGTCGCCCTTCTCGCTGACCTGCATCGCGCCCAGGATCGAGAGGTTGATCTTGCCGCCACGGATCATCGCGAAGCTGTCGTGGCTGCCGAAGATGGCGCTGCCCGGTATGGTGGTCACCGTCTGCTTGCCGGCGTTGATCAGGTCGGCGTCGACCTGGTCCTCGGTCGGGAAAGGACCGATGCCGAGCATGCCGTTCTCGCTCTGCAGCCAGACTTCCTTGTCGCCGACGAAGTTGGCCACCAGCGTCGGGATGCCGATGCCGAGATTGACGTAGAAGCCATCTTCGAGTTCTTGTGCCGCGCGTGCGGCCATCTGGTCCTGGGTCCAGGGCATATCAGGCTCCCTTTGCGTTGTTCTTGATGGGCGCGGGCACATCGGCGCCGGCTGCGGCCAGGGCGATCGCGGCCTGGGCCTCGACCTTGGCGGCGGCCGCATCGACCGGCACGGCAGCGCTCACGGTGCGCTTCTCGATGCGCTTCTCGGGTGTCGCGTTGAGCACGATGCGGTGCACATAGATGCCCGGCAGGTGGATGTCATCGGGCGCCAGTTCGCCGACCTCGACGATCTTCTCGACCTCGACGATGCAGATCCTTCCGGCCATCGCGGCGGCCGGGTTGAAGTTGCGTGCTGTCAGACGAAAGCGCAGGTTGCCCGACTTGTCGGCCACGTCGGCCTTGACCAGGGCCACGTCGGGCACCAGCGAACGCTCCATCACGTAGGTCTCGCCATCGAACTCGCGCAGTTCCTTGCCTTCGGCGACCTGGGTGCCGACGCCGGTCTTGGTGAAGAAGGCCGGGATGCCGGCGCCTCCGGCACGCAGCTTCTCGGCCAGGGTGCCCTGCGGCGTGAATTCGAGCTCGAGTTCGCCGGCCAGGAACTGGCGCTCGAACTCCTTGTTCTCGCCCACGTAGCTGGCGATCATTTTCTTGATCTGCCGCGTTTCCAGCAGCCTGCCGAGGCCGAAGCCGTCGACACCCGCGTTGTTGGAGATGCAGGTCAAGTTCTTGACGCCAGAGTCGTGCAGCGCATCGATCAGCGCCTCGGGGATGCCGCACAGGCCGAAGCCGCCGACCGCCAGCGTCTGGCCGTCGGCCACGACGCCCTTGAGCGCCGCGTCGGCGGAGGGATAGATCTTGTTCGCCATGGTTCCTCGCTCATGATGGTTGAATACGGAGCCTGCAACGATACTACGTACAGGCATACGTAGTATTTCGTAATGGACACCCCCGATACGACCCCGCCCGCGATCGACTATCGGCTCGCCTTCGAATTCGCGCCGGTGGGCATGGTCCTGTCGCGCCAGCGCATCATTGTCGACTGCAACGCGCGCCTGTGCGAGATGTTCGGTGCGACCCGCGGTGCGCTGCTCGGTCAATCGTTTCGCGTGCTGTATCCGAGCGTCGCCGAATTCGAGCGCATCGGCAAGCGGATGGAGCCGATTCTCAACGCCAGCGGCCGCTATGCGGACAACCGCATGATGCGGCGCTTCGGCGACCTGCATGGCGCCTTCGCGGGCGATACCTTCTGGTGCCACGTCAGCGGCCGGGCCTTGAACCGCGCGGCGCCGCACGAGGCCGGCATCTGGATCTTCGAGGACCTGGGCTCGCGCCGCACGGCCAAGTCCGAGCTGACGCCGCGCGAGCGCGAAGTGGCGGCCCAGGTGATCCACGGCCTGACCTCGAAGGAGGTCGGCCGCGCGCTCGGCATCAGCCATCGCACCGTGGAATTGCATCGCGCCCGTCTGATGCGCAAATACAGTGCAGCGACGACGGCCGAACTGGTGCAGAAGCTGATCACCGGCTGAGGCATGGACCGCGCGGCCTTCCTCGGGCAGCATCGCGGGCCATGGCCGACGTCCCCAACCCCTACCATGACCCGACGAAGGCCCACCGAAGGGCCGAGGGTTTCCAGAACAACTATGTCGAATTCCAGCCGCGCAGCCTGTCCGAGCTGTTGCGCTGGCAACGCCAGCGGCTGTTGCAAGGCCTGCCTCCGCCGGCCCAGGCACCGACGCCGAGGGTGGCGCCCGAGCTCGACTGGCTGAATGCCAACGGCCGGGCCGGCCCGGGCATGGTGCCGGCGATCTGCTGGATCGGCCATGCCACGGTGCTGGCGCAGCTGGGCGGCCTCACGCTGCTCACCGATCCGGTGTTCTCGCAGCGCGCCTCGCCGCTGCGCCATTTCGGCCCGAAGCGGCATTCGGCGCCGGGCATCGTGCTGGACCGGTTGCCGCATGTGGACTTGGTGCTGGTCTCGCACAACCACTACGACCATCTGGACGCCGGCTCGGTCGACACGCTGAACCGCCAGCCGGGCGGCCCGCCGCTGTTCGTCGTGCCCCTGGGGCTGAAGCCGTGGCTGGCGGGGCGCGGCATCCACCATGCGGTCGAATTGGACTGGTGGGAGCGCCATGCCCTGGCGACGGCCGGCGGCGAGGTCGAGGTGACGCTGGTGCCGGCGCAGCACTGGTCCTCGCGCAGCCCGCGCGACCGGATGGCGACGCTGTGGGGCGGCTTCGCCGTGTTGGCGCCGGACTGCCATCTGCTGTACACGGGCGACACCGCCTACTCGCGCGACTTCAGGGACATCCGCCAGCACTTCAGTGACCGCCAGGCACCAGAGCGCGGCGGCGGCTTCGACATCGCGCTGATCCCGATCGGCGCCTATGCACCACGCTGGTTC
>DASXKG010000487.1:0-6689 GCA_036496965.1 Variovorax sp. | reverse complement strand
CCACCAGCACCGTCAGCACGATGCCCACCGCATAACGCACGTAGCCGCCATAGCTCGGCAGGTAGGGCACGAGTTCGACGAAGAAGGCGAACAACGCAAAAAAGATGAAGCCCCAGACGAAAGGCCACCAGGTGCTCTTGCGCTTGCGGGCGAACAGCCAGCCGGCGATCACCAGCAGCGGCAGTGTCAGCGCCAGCCGATAGCCGAACACGCGCAGCTCGACGCGGCGGTTTTCCGCCTCCAACCGGGTCCGGGCGGCGTCCTCGTGCTGCGTGAGCTTCTGCTGCGCCTGTTCGCGCGCCTGCCGGGCATCGAGCGCCACCTGGCGGGTTGCGCCCACGGCGCGCTGGGCCTCGTCCTCCTTCTGCCTGAGCGCATCGAGCGCCTTGGTGCGGCTGATGAGTTCGGCGTCCTGCTCCGGCTGCTCGGTCGCATGGCGCGTGGCGATCCAGTTGCCGAAGGTCTCGCGCGCTGTCCGGCTCGCCTGCTGGGCCGCCACGAGCTTGAGTTCGGCCTGCTGCCGGTCGCGCTCGGCCTGCTGCCCGGCACGCTCGGCCTCGCCGATCGTGTTGCGCAAAGGAAGCGCCGCGCCGCGGTCGATGAAGTCGTCCAGTTCGACGCGGCGCTCGACCTGCGGCAGGTCCCCGACGACGGAACTGCCGAGGCCGATCAGGAAGCCGGCGAAGACGAAGGCCACCAGCCACAGGCCGCGGTGAAACCACTTCTCTGAAAGTCGCAGGGACTTGCTCATGGCGTCCTCGTCAATGGGCCGGCGGCGGCGGGTCGTCGGCCTGGCCGTTGTGGCCCACCCAATCGACGCCACCTAAACCGTCCGAGCTGAGGGCCGCTTCATTGCCTGTCATCGGAAACAGGAAGACGCCGGCCAGGATCACCGCGACCGCGACCAGGGCCAGCTGGAGCGCGATCCGCAGGAGGCGGCGCGAGCGCGAGACCCGGGCCTTGTACTCGTGCTCGTAGGGCCCGAAATTGGTGGGCGTGCGGTCACTCATGACGCGCTCGCCACCGGACAGGCCGGCAAGCTGGGCGGACAGCGACGTAAGAGAGGGGCTTGCATCCAGGCCTCGCGACGAAATGAAAGTGCGCGAATGATCGTTTTCGGCCCGTGCGTCGGGATGTGAAGAAATGAGGGGTGGCTGCCGGGTGTGCCTGGAGTATCGCTAACCGATACCCGAGGGCTTGCGCCCAGCAGCAGGTCCTCCCGGGTATAGGGTCGGTCGATGCCCGCCAGGTGCACCGCGATGCGTTCGAGCAGCGCCTGGGTCGGCGCCGGCGTCCCGGGCTCCAGCAGGAGCAGCGGCGTGGTCAGGCTGATCAGCACCACCGCCCACCTCACGCGGGGATGCGGCAGGCGGTGCTGCTGCCAGAGAAAGGCGCCGCTGACCGCGAAGCCGACCGCATAGCCGATCATCACTTCCGACCACGAATGCGCCTCCAGCGCGACCCGCGTGAGCCCGATCAGCAACGCGAACAGGCAGCCGAGCGCCGCCGCAGTCACCCGCACGCGGTGCTCCCAGCGCGATACCGCCAGCCAGCAGGCCACCGGCCAGACGCTGGCCGAGATCGCGGTATGGCCGCTGACACCGGTGAAGTTGAAGGTGGCGCTACCGAGGCCCCAGCCGAGGAAGGCCAGCTTGGACACCAGGATCAGGCTGCTGCCGAGGCCGAACAGCAGGATCCACAGCACGGCCGACGGCCGGGTGGCCGGGCGCAGGCCGAGCCAGACCGCGATCCACATCGCGGCGGGCAACAGGAAGCCGCTGTCGCCGAACCAGGTGAGCGAATACAGCAGGGCGCGGGGATGGAATATCAACATCAGGCGGGCATCAGGCGTTCAGGAGCCCGCTCACGCGCCGCCACAAGGCCTCGGGTTGGACATCGGCATCCGGCACCGCACTGCCGACGTTGAGCCCGACGCGGCTGAAGGCGCCGCGCCGGAAGGGACGCACCATCGCGACGTTGCGGCCGTCGCGCTTCTCGATGCGGCTGAAGTAGGAGCCCCAGAGGTTGGTCAGCGCCATCGGGATGACCGGCGCGGCGATGCCCTCGGCATGGGCTCGTTCCAGCAGCTTCATCACGCCGCCCTTGAAGGGCTGCAGGGTGCCGTCGAGCGTGATCCCGCCCTCGGGGAAAATGGCCAGCAGGTCGCCTTCGCGCAGCACCTCCACCCCGTCGGCGAAAGCGGCCTCGTAGGCGGCCGGATCCTCGCGGCGCGGCGCGATCGGAATCGCCTTGGCGAGCCGGAACAGCCAGCCCAGCAGCGGCACGCTGAAGATCCGGCTGTCCATGATGAAGCGGATCGGCCGCGGGCTGGCCGCCATCAGCAGCACCGCGTCGATGAAGCTCACGTGGTTGCACACCAGCAGCGCAGGCCCGCTGGCCGGAATGTGGCTGGCCCCCTTGATCTCGAAGCGGTAGACGAAGCGCGAGAGCACCCAGGCCACGAAGCGCAGCAGGTATTCCGGCACCAGCATGAAGATGTAGAAGGCCACCACCGCATTGGCGATGCCGGTGAAGAGAAAGATCTGCGGGATCGTGGAACCGGTCTTCAGCAGCGCGCCGGCCAGGATGGCGCTGACGATCATGAACAGCGCGTTCAGGATGTTGTTGGCCGCGATGATGCGGGCCCGGTGCGTGGGCTGGCTGCGCAACTGGATCAGCGCGTACATCGGCACGCTGTAGAGCCCCGCGAAAAGCGACAGCAGGCCGAGGTCGGCCATCACGCGCCAGTGGGCGGGGCGCGACACGAAGTCGCCGATGCCCATCTCCGCCGCAGCCGGCAGCCCGCGCGAGGCGAAATAGAGGTCGATGGCAAACACGCTCATGCCGATCGCGCCCAACGGCACCAGGCCGATCTCCACCTGGCGCCGGCCCAGCGTCTCGCACAGCAGGGAGCCGACGCCGATGCCCACCGAAAAGACCACCAGCAGCAGCGAGGCCACCTGCTCGTCGCCGTGCAGCACCTCCTTGGCGAAGCTCGGGAACTGGCTCAGGAACACGGCGCCGAAGAACCACATCCAGGAAATGCCGAGCAGCGACCGGAAAACGACGATATTGGCCCGCGCCAGCCTCAGGTTGCGCCAGGTTTCGGTGAACGGATTCCAGTTGATGCGCAGGCCCGGATCGGTGGCCGGCACGCGCGGAATCGCCTGCGCCACCGCGCGCCCCGCCAGCGCCAGCGTGACGCAGGCCACCGCCACCATGGTGTGGCCGACCTGCGGCACCGCAATCAGCAGGCCGCCGGCGAGCTGCCCGAGCAGGATGGCCACGAAGGTGCCCATCTCGACGACGCCGTTGCCGCCGGTCAGCTCGCGTGCGTCGAGCACCTGCGGCAGGTAGGCGTACTTGACCGGGCCGAACAGGGTCGAATGCAGGCCCATCAGGAACACGCAGCCCAGCAGCACCGCCGCCTGCGACGTCATGAAGCCCCAGGCCGCGATCAGCATGATCACGATCTCCAGGTTCTTGACGAAGCGGAACATGGTGGTCTTTTCGAGCTTGTCGGTGAGCTGGCCCGAGGTCGCGGAAAAGAGCAGGAAGGGAAGAATGAAGATGGCGCCGATCACCAGGCCGGCCAGCACCGGCGGCATCCAGTCCAGCTGGAGCTGGTAGGTCACCATGACGGTGAAGGCGAACTTGAACAGGTTGTCGTTCGCCGCGCCGGCGAACTGGGTCCAGAAGAAGGGCCCGAAGCGGCGCTGGCGCAGCAGTCCGAACTGGTTGGCATGGCCCTCGCTCTCGGGCGCGAGGGTCGAGGCGGTGTCGGCGGTAGATGTCATTCGAATAGCGCTATTGCTTCCTCAAGCCGTCACGGCGACGCCCGAATTGTGCCGCAGCGTCTGCCGGCCCATCGCCTGCAGGCCGTTCAACACGATCATCGAGGCGCCCGCCGCCGCCAGATGCTTGAGGCTGAAGCCCGAAAGCAGCTGGTGGGTGGCCTCGACGACGGCATGGTCTAGCAGCTCGAAAGTCTTGGCCAGCAGGAAAACGAAGATCGCCCAGCCGAACTTCAGACCGAGGGCGCCGGCGACCGGACGGGCCAGCGAAAGCGCCAGCATCAACGACAGGCCGCCGAATTGAACCAGTGCCCAGGGCAGCGCGTTGCCGGTGCGAAAGCAGGCCACGGCCGCCAGCAGGCCACCCGCCAGCGTGAACCAGGCCGCCGGCCAACCGGCCCGAACGCTGACGCGCTCGCAGACGGCGAAGCCCACCAGCCCGGCGAAGGCCACCGCAATGCCGGCGCGGTCGGCGGCCAGCCGCATGCTGTCGGGCTGCAAGTGGTAGAACGCCGCGCCGGCCGCGGTCAGGATCAGCCCGGCGAAGAACATCCAGGCGCAGTCGAGCGCATTGACCGGCGGCAAGACCACGGCCTGGGGCATGAGGGCGGCATCTTGTGCTTGCTCATGCGCACGATCGAGCCAGCGCAGCCAGCACAACCCCCAGACGCCGACCGCCGCCATCGGCAGGCTGCTGAGCACACCCATCAGGTCGGGCAGGCCGCTGGCCGGCGGATTGGCCGCAAAGGGCGAGCCGGCCAGCAGCGAAGCCGGAACCGAAGGACCGAAGACGGCGACCACCGCGAGCAGGACGCACAGCGCGAGCAGGGCCCGTTCGCGAGGTGAAAGTGATGGCAGCGGCATGGCAGGCTCCAAGGCGGTGTTCGAAGACCGCAATCTAGGTTGTCAAGCCCTCGCCAGGCATCGAGAATCGATACGGAGCAGTTATTCACCACTTTCGGTATTACTTCACGCTACCCTGCGAGCATGAGCACCACCGTCGACCTGGTCCTGGCCCTGAAGAACGAGCTCAAGAACGCTCGCATGACCTATGCCGACCTGGCCAGATCGCTGGACATGGCCGAATCCAGCGTCAAGCGCATGCTGGCCAAGGGCGACATGCCGCTGACCCGGGTCGACGCCATCTGCCGGGCGCTGAAGATCGACTTCGCCGAGCTGGCCCGCCGGGTGGCGGACGCCCAGCCGCTGCTCAAGGAATTGACGCTGGAACAGGAAAAGGCGGTGATCCGGGACAAGAAGCTGCTGCTGCTGGCCATCTGCGTGCTGAGCCAGTGGACGCTGGAGCAGATCATCGCCGCCTACCGCATCAGCGAGGCCGAATGCATCGGCTACCTGGCCCAGCTCGATCGCATCGGCATCATCGAGCTGCGCCCGCTGAACCGCTATCACCTCAAGCTGGCGAAGACCTTCCGCTGGCGCCCGCACGGACCGGTGATGGATTTCTTTCGCGAGAACGTGGTGCTCGACTACTACCGCGGCGGCTTCGACGGCCCGGCCGAAGGGCTGCTGCTGGTGCACGGCCAGATCAGCAAGTCGCTGGCGCCGACCTTCCTCGAGCGGCTGCAGCGCGTGGCCCAGGACTTCGCCCAGCAGCACCAGACCGATCAGAAACTCTCGCCCAAGGAGCTCGAGGGCTATACCCTGCTGCTGGGCATGCGCAACTGGGAATTCGAGTTATTCACTCGCCTCAGACGGGTTTGAGACATTCCGCGCTCCCCCCTGCGGGGATTTTCTGGTATCCCCTGCCCAATTGCCGGCTAATTCCGGTAATTCTTGGCAGATTCCGAGTCCGCGCCTAAAATGCGCCTTGCAGAAAAAGCGGACGCCACCCCGTCCCACCCAGGGCGCAACCTCCCATGATCGCCCAGGTGAACCGCAACGCGGTTCGGCAACTGCCTATTTTTTGATCAATCGCCGACTGGAAAGTCGCCACGCGCAGTGGTGCGCCGAAGGAGCAAACCCGTTGCAAAGGCGCAGCGGGCGAAACTCCGAGGTCACAAGACAGGGGGAGCGGCAGTCTGAGCACGGGTAACGCTTGCTTCGCATCATGCGAGAGGCCTGCCCGCCGTTCATGCTTTCCGCAAAGGATTCGAAGATGCGCGTGGTTGTACTCGGCGCCGGCTTGCTGGGCGTCACGACGGCTTATTACCTGCAGCAACTCGGCCACGAGGTGACGGTGATCGACCGCCATTCGATGCCGGCGGCCAAGGCCCGCGGCGGCGCCGCCGCGAGCGCAGAGGGCGGGCCCGTCCTGCGTGCCGGCGCGGCTGCGCCGCGCGGCAGCCGTACTGTCGCCCGGCTGCAGGGGCTGCGCAGCGGATTGCGGCGCCGCTTCGGTCAATTCATCGACCGGGCGATCGGGGCGCCATCCAGGAGCACGCACCTCGAGCATCTGGTGCGGCTGGCTGCCTACAGCCGCCGCAATGTGCTGGCGCTGCGCGAGGAAGTCGGGCTGACCCAGGCGCCGCGCGGCACCGGTCTGCTGAGCGTCTACACGGACGCCAAGGCCTTCCATGCCCGGCTGGCGCGCGCGTCGCACTGGTCGGGCCTGGGCTGCGAGGAACGGCTCTTCTCGGCCGACGAAGCCGTCGCCGTCGAACCCGCGCTGCAGCCGATCCGCAACCAGCTGGTGGGTGCCACCTATCTGCAGGAGGATCCGGCGCGCGACCCGGCCGAGTTCGCGGCCAGCATGGTCTTCCTGTGCCGGGCGGCCGGCGTGCGCTTCATGAACGGGCACCAAGTGGTTTCGCTGGCCGAGCGCGAAGGCCGCATCGACCATGTGGAGTTGCTCGACGGCGAAGGCCGGCTGGCGCGGGTGCGCGGCCATGCCTATGTGCTCGCGCTCGGCGCATCGAGCGTGCCGCACGCGCAGGC
>DASXKG010000486.1:0-3507 GCA_036496965.1 Variovorax sp. | reverse complement strand
CCCGACATGCCGACGCCCCCGGGACAACCCTGGAAACCCCGTCACACCGGCGGGGGACATACAAGCCGGGCGCGCCTTCCTATTCTTGCCGGCATGCTGATGCAACAACTTCTCAACGGCGTGGTGGTGGGCAGCGTCTATGCGCTGTTCGCCCTCGGCTTCACCCTGCTGTTCGGCGTCAACCACATCCTGAACATGGCCTATGGCTCGGTGTTCATGTGGGGCGCCTTCGCCGGCCTCTACACCGTGACCGCCCTGGACGCGCCGATCTACGTCGCGCTGCTGGTGGCGATGGTGTCCGGCGGGCTGGTCTCGGTGCTGCTGGACGTCGTCGCCTTCCGGCCGCTGCGCCGGCGCAATGCGCCGGAGTTCTCGGCCATCGTGTCGTCGATCGGCGCCGACCTGGTGCTGCTGACGATCGCGCAGAAGGTCTCGAACACCGCGGTGATGCGCTTTCCCTTCGACGCCTTCCCGCTCATGATCTTCAACGTCTTCGGCCTGCGCATCCAGCTGCTGCAGCTGGTGATCGTCGGGCTCGTGCTGGCGATGGTCTTCGGGCTGGTCTGGTACCTGTACCGCACCCGCTTCGGCCAGCACATCCGCTGCGTCGCCTATTCCGAGCAGACCTCGCGGCTGCTGGGCATCAACCCCGGGCCGGTGAACATGCAGGTCTTCATGATCTCGGGCGCGCTGGCCGGCATGGCCGGCGTGCTGATCGGCCTGGTCTTCAACTCGGTGCACTTCAACATGGGCGAGCCGCTCCTGATGCGCGCCTTCGTCATCATCATCCTCGGCGGCCTCGGCAGCATCCCGGGCGCGCTGATCGCCGGGCTGGCGATCGGCATCGTGCAGACCCTCAGCGTCGCCTACATCTCCTCGGGCGTCTCCGAGGCGGTGGTCTTCATCGCCCTGTTCATCGTCATCCTGGTGCGGCCCACCGGCCTCTTCGGCCAGGCGACCGCGGCAATGCGGGTGCAGCGCGCATGACGAATTTCTTCTATACCTACCAGTCGCTGTTCGACCACATCCTGGTCTTCTCGCTGCTGGCGATGAGCCAGTACGTGGTGCTGCGCGCCGGCGTGTTCTCGCTCGGCACCGCCGGCTTCGCCGCACTCGGGGCCTACGGCACGGCGCTGCTGATCACCAAGGCCGGCTGGAACCCGGCGCTGGCGATCGTGGCCGGCATGCTGCTGGGCAGCGTGAGCAGCGCGCTGCTGGCGCTGCCCCTGTCGCGCCTGCGCGGCGTGTTCCAGGCCGTCGCCACCCTGGCGCTGGTGCAGATCGTGCTGTCGGTGACGCAGAACTGGGTGACGCTGACCAACGGCGCCCTCGGCGTCAACGGCATCCCCAAGTTCGCCGGCACCGGGCTGCTGCTGGCGATCGTGGTGGTGGTGGTGCTGCTGCTGATCGCGATGGGCCGCCACAGCATCGGCCGGGCGATGGACGTGATCCGCGAGGACGAGACGGTGGCCGTCTCGCTCGGCATCTCGGTGCCCTACTACCACCGCATCGCGTTCGTCATCTCCGGCACCCTGGCCGGGCTCGGCGGCGCGCTGCAGGCGACCAGCAGCTACGCCATCACGCCGAACGAGTTCGGCTTCGGCATGCTGGTCGCGGCCCTCACCATGGTCGTGCTCGGCGGGCGCACCACGGTCTGGGGCGCGCTGGTGGGCGCGGTGATCCTGACCTCGCTGCCGGAGCTGTTCCGCGTCTTCGCCGACTACCGCAACGTGGTGCAGGGCATCCTGCTGATGCTGGTGATCGTCTACCTGCCGCGCGGCGTCGCCGACACGCTGATCGCCTACCTGCGCGACCGCCGGCTGCGCCGCGCCCCGCCGGTCGCGGAGGCGACGATGCCGCCGGAGCCGCCCGCCGCCATGCCGCCGGCGACCGTGGTCGCCGCAGCGCCTTCGGTCACGACGGACCCACCGGTGCGCACCGGCACCGAGCTGCGCGCAGGAGTGCACCCATGACCGCCACCCTGGTTCTCGAAGGCGTCGCGCGCCAGTTCGGCGGCGTGCCGGCGGTCGACGGCCTCAGCATGCAGGTGCCGGCCGGCCAGGTCACCGGCCTGATCGGACCGAACGGCGCCGGCAAGACGACGGTGGTCAACCTGATCACCGGCCTGCTGCACCTGAGTGCCGGCAAGGTGCTGCTCGACGGCCGCGACGTCTCGCGCGAGGAGGCGCCGGTGCTGGCGCGCGCCGGGGTCGCCCGCACCTTCCAGAACATCCGGCTGGTGCCCGACGCCTCGGTGCTCGACAACGTGGTCGCCGGCTTCCACCGGCACGAGAAATCCGGCCTCTGGGCCAACCTGCTGGGCCTGCCGTCGGCCCGCGCCGAGACGGCCGAACTGCGCCGCCGCGCCTGCGAGCTGCTCGAGCGCTTCGGCATGGGCGCGCTTGCCGACCACCGCGCCGGCAGCCTGTCCTATGGCCACCAGCGGCGCATCGAGATGATGCGGGCGCTGGCGACCAACCCCCGGCTGCTGCTGCTCGACGAGCCGGTCGCCGGCATGAACGACGTCGAGGCCGAGAGCCTGGCCGCCATCTTCCGCAAGGTCGCCGCCGACGGCGTCGCGGTGCTGCTGATCGAGCACAACATGCGCTTCGTGATGTCGCTGTGCTCGCATCTCTACGTGCTGGCCTCCGGCCGGCTGATCGCCGAGGGGGATCCGACCGCCGTCGGCCGCGACCCCCGGGTGGTCGAAGCCTACCTGGGAGCCTGAGCGCCATGCTTCAAGTCCGCAATCTCGACGTCCACTACAGCGGCATCCAGGCGCTGCGCAAGGTCGACCTGCATGTCCGCAAGGGCGAGATCTTCGCCTTGATCGGCCCCAACGGCGCCGGCAAATCGAGCCTGGTCAATGCGCTGTCCGGCGTGGTGCCTTCGGGCGGCGAGATCCTCTTCGAAGGCGAGCCGCTCGGGCGCCGGCCGGCGCACCTGCGCTCGCGCGCCGGCATCATCCAGGTGCCCGAAGGGCGCCGCGTGATCGCGCCGCTGTCGGTGGCCGAGAACCTGCAGCTCGGCCGCCAGGCCGCCGGCACGCGCGGCAGCGATGCGGGCGACCTCGAGCGCGTGCATGCGCTGTTCCCGGTGCTGCTGGAGCGGCGCAACCAGCTCTCGGGCTCGTTGTCGGGCGGGCAGCAGCAGATGCTGGCGATCGGCCGCGCGCTGATGGGCCGGCCCAAGGTGCTGATGCTCGACGAGCCGAGCCTGGGCCTGGCGCCGGTCATCATCAAGGACGTGTTCAGGGCGCTGGTGCGGCTCAACCAGGAAGGCCTGACCATCCTGCTGGTCGAACAGAACGCCAAGCTGGCCCTGCAGACCGCGCACCGCGCCGCGGTGCTCGAGCAGGGCCGCATCGTGCATGAGGGAGACGCGGCCGCGCTGGCCGACGATCCGGTCATCGCCGACCACTATTTCGGCCGCGCGGCCGGGCTGGCGGCCTGAGGGGGCGGCGCCGGCCTCGGCGTCGGACCCCGGACTCCGGGCCTGACCCGCACG
>DASXKG010000485.1:0-1558 GCA_036496965.1 Variovorax sp. | reverse complement strand
GCTGGCCGCCCAGAGCACCGGCAGCGCCAATCGCATCGCGCGGGCGCACCTGGTGTGCGTGGCCCCTTCGATCGACAAGGGCGAAGTGACCGACAAGGGCTCCATCAACCAGCGCGCCGTGCTCAAGCACCGCGCGGCAGTGGCCGAGGCGCTGCATGCCGGCACACTGCCCTTCACGCTCAAACCGCATTAACCCCAGCCAGGAGACAACCGCCATGAACATCCAAGGACAAGCCGCACTCGTCACCGGAGGCGCATCCGGCCTCGGCGAAGCCACGGCCCGCGAACTCGCCCGCCAGGGCGCGAAGGTCGCGGTGCTCGACGTCAACGCCGCGCTGGCCGAGAAGGTCGCCGCGGAGATCGGCGCGGAATTTGGAGACGGCCGCGCCGTGGCCTGCGTCTGCGACATCACGCAGGCCGACAGCGTGACGGCCGCGCTCGACAAGGCCGAAACCGCGCACGGCCCGGCCCGCATCCTGATGAACGTGGCCGGCATCGGCACCGCCAAGCGCATCGTCGGCAAGGACGGCAGCGCGGCGCCGCTGGAGGACTTCGTGCGGGTCGTCAATGTCAACCTGATCGGCGCCTACAACATCAGCCGCCTCTATGCGGCACGCTGCGCCAAGCTGGCGCCGCTGGACGACGGCGAACGCGGCGTGATGCTCTTCACCGCATCGGTCGCGGCCTTCGACGGCCAGGTCGGCCAGCAGGCCTACAGCGCGTCCAAGGGCGGCCTGGTCGGCATGACCCTGCCGATGGCGCGCGACCTGGCACAGCACGGCATCCGCGTGTGCACGATCGCGCCCGGCCTGTTCGCAACCCCGCTGCTCAAGAGCCTGCCCGAGCCGATCCAGCAATCGCTGGCCGCATCGATTCCCTTCCCGCCGCGGCTGGGCAAGCCCTCGGAGTTCGCCGAACTGGCCTGCCACATCGTGACCAACGGCCACCTCAACGGCGAGGTGATCCGGCTCGATGGCGCCCTGCGCATGGCGCCGCGCTGAGCCGCCGCGCCGCCGGCCCGACCCCGTTCCCCTTCGCCTTCCCTGGAGACAAGTCCTCATGAACATCAAGAAAACCACCCTCGCCGCCACGCTGGCGCTCGGCCTGCTCGGCGCCGCCCATGCCGACCTCACGATCGGGGTGGTGCTGCCCCTGACCGGTCCGGGGTCGGGCCTGGGCATCCCGGTCAAGAACCAGATCGCGCTGTGGCCGAAGACCATCGCCGGCGAAACCCTCAAGCTCGTGGTGCTCGACGACGCCACCGATCCGACCACCGGCGTCAAGGACGCCCAGCGCCTGGTGACCGAAGACAAGGTCGATGTCATCATCGGCTCGGCCGCCACCCCGGTGGCCATCCCGATGGCCGACGTGGCGGCGGAGTCCGGCACCGTGCAACTGGCCGTGTCGCCGGCCGGATTGCCGCCCGGCAAGGACAAATGGACCTTCCGCCTGCCGCAGTCCAACGACGTCATGGCCTACGCCGTGGTGCAGCACATGAAGACGCAGAAGATCAAGACGATCGGCTTCCTGGGCTACTCCGACGCCTATGGCGAACTCT
>DASXKG010000484.1:0-3419 GCA_036496965.1 Variovorax sp. | reverse complement strand
CCAGTTGGGCGCGCCAATCGGTTTCTTCGTGGCCAGCGGGCTGTACGCCTTCCTGATTTCCAGCTTGTCCAGTGAGGATTTCCTGGATTGGGGCTGGCGCTACACCTTCTATGTGGCTTTCGCCATCAACGTGGTGGCGCTGTTCGCCCGTCTGAGGCTGGTCGCCACGAACGAGTACGACCGGATGCTCGAGGAGCGCGAGCTGGCGCCGACCGATGTTGTCGAAATGATACGGTCACAGGGCTACAACCTGATCATCGGCGCCTTTGCCGCGCTGGCCAGCTACGCACTGTTCCACCTGATCACCGTCTTCCCGCTTTCCTGGATCACACTCTACTCGACCCAGTCGGTGGCCGAATTCCTGGTGGTCCAGATGGTCGGCGCGGTGCTGGGCGCCGGCGGCATCGTGGCCTCGGGCCTGATCGCCGACCGGATCGGCCGGCGCAACACGCTGGGCAGCCTGGCGGTGCTGATCGCCGTGTTCAGCGGCTTCGCCCCGACGCTGCTGGACGGCGGCCGGCTGGGTCAGGACGTCTTCATCCTGGTCGGCTTCGTGATCCTCGGCCTGTCCTACGGCCAGGCCGCAGGTGCAGTGACTGCCAATTTCGAAGCCAAGTACCGCTACACCGGCGCGGCGCTGACGAGCGACCTCGCCTGGCTGATCGGCGCCGCCTTCGCCCCGCTGGTGGCACTGGGCCTGTCGGCGCACTTCGGGCTGGGCTACGTCAGCGTCTACCTGCTGTCGGGCGCGATCTGCACGCTGGTCGCGTTGCGCATCAACCGCGCGCTCGAAGTCCGCGACTGACGGCGCAGCTCAGCGGCGCACCCGCCACTGGCGCAGCAGCGCCAGCGCCAGGGTGATCGTGAGGGCGCCGAGGATCAGGTCGTGTTCATAGGGCCGCAGGTGCCCGACCCAGCCGTGCACCCAGGCCGTGAGTTGGACGCCGAACGAGCTCACGATGGTGGCCCACAGCAGCGCGGCCAGCACGTCGAATCCCGCATAGATGCCGGCCGACATCTTGCCCATGCCCAGCGTCGCGGGCAGGGCGATGCGCAGTCCCCAGGCGAAGCGCATCAGGAAGATGGTGGCCACCGGATGGCGGTTCACGAATCCGTTGACCCGCTCGATGTGGGCGCGCAGCTTGGGCCGGGTGGCCAGCAGTTCCTTGCCCTTGCGCCGCCCCGCGTGGAAGTAGAACTGGTCGGTGAGGAAGGCGGCGGACGCGCCGCAGGCAATCAGCGGCCAGAGCGACAGGTAGCCCTGGTGCACCGCAAAGGCGCCGAGCATCAGGATGGTCTCGCCCTCGAAGAGGCCGAGGAAGAAGACCGCATAGTAGCCGTAGTTCTGGAGCAGTTCGGACAGGTGCATGGGCGCCATCATGCAGGCAAGCAGGGGAATGGTTCGCGCACAATCGTGCATCGATGAGCCCCCGCCAATGACCCAGCCGGCGCCGCCCCGATCTCCTGCCTTCGCCGTCATGCGCGAACTCGGCAGCGGCCTGCGCCATGAAGTCCGGGCCTTCTCGCTGCGCGACCCGCGCGCCTTGCAGGCCTGGCGGCCGGTGTTGTCGGTCGCGATCGCCGTGGCGGCGGCCCATGCCATCGGCCTGAAGGACAGTTGGTGGTCGGCCATCAGCGCGTTCATCGTGATGCAGGAGGCCTTCGGCCCCTCGGTGTACCGCGGCGTGCTGCGCATCGCCGGGACGCTGGTCGGTGCCGGGCTGGGTCTTCTGCTCGGCCCGACGATGGCGACGCACGCGGTCCTGTTCGTGCTGTTGATGGGGGCCTCTGCCTGGCTGGGTCTCTTCGGCGCGCTGCGCTACAAGCACAGCTATGCCTGGGTGCTGGGGCTGATCACCTTCGTGATGGTGATGTGCGAAGCCGTCGCCGCCCCCGGCGACCTGTTCGCCTTTGCCGGCGAGCGCGTGGCCAACATCGTGGTCGGCACCTTGGCCTGCGTCATCGTTGCCGGACTCACCGAGCCGCGCTTGCTCGCCTGGCTGGCCGGGCGCCGAACGCCCGCGCCTGCGGCGGCCGGCGCGGCCGCATCGGCGCCGGCCGCGGATCGGCGGACCGTCGCTTTGCATGCCGTGGAGGGCGCGGCGGCCGTGGTCCTGCTGTCCATCGCCGTGCTGCTGCACGACCTGCGGTCTTTTCCGCAGGCCATGGTGACGGCGGTGGTCGTGATGATCGTTCCGCTGGGCGGCGGCCATGCCGAGCGTCTGGTGTCGGTGACGCAGCGGATGGTGCAGCGCGTCGTCGGCTGCTGTGCGGCCGGGGCGCTCGCGTTCGCCCTGCTGCCCTTGATCGGGCAGCAGCCGGTGTGGTGCCAGGTGGCGCTGGCGCTGGGGGTCTGGGCCGGCGCCTACATGCAGCGAGGGGCGGCCAGCGTGAGCTATGCCGCGGTGCAATTCAGCGTGGCCTTCCTCATGGTGTTCGTGCAGGACGCCGGATGGACCGTGAACGGCTGGGTCGCGCTGCAGCGACTGGGCGGCGTCTTCGCCGGCATCATGTCGCTGGCGCTGGTGATTTTCGTGTCGCGCGTCGTGGCGCGGCGGCGGGAAGCTTAGGGCCTGTTCATCCTAGGCCGCGGGCGGCACGTCGCCCTTCTTCTGCCGCTCGCGAAACAGTGCCGCGCGCATCAGGAAGATGGTCGTGACCGGCGCGGTGAGCGCGACGAACAAGGCGATCAGCAAGGCATGCAGGAACAGGCTGCGGCCCTGTACCGAGAAATAGATGACGGTTGCCAGGGTGATGCACCAGACGCCCATCGTCGCGCCGAGGGTGGGTACGTGGATGCGGCGGAAAAAGCCGGGCACGCGCACCAGCCCGAACGAGCCGATCGCGGCGAACCCGGCACCGACCACGGCGAACAGTGCCGTCAGGATCTCGGCCCACAGCGGCAGCGACCCGTGAATGAGCTGGCTCATGGTGCCCCCGCAGTCATTCAATCACCTCGCCGCGCAGCAGGAATTTGGCAATCGCAGTCGATCCGACGAAACCGAACAGTGCGATCAGCATCGCGGCCTCGAAGTAGACGTTGCTGGCGTAGACGATGCCCAGCACCAGCATCATCAGCATGCCGTCGATGTAGAGGCAGTCGAGCGCCATCACCCGGTCCTGCGCCGCAGGGCCGATCAACAGGCGCGCCAGCGCGCACAGCATCGCCACCGCCAGCAACAGCAGCGCGAGCCTGAGGGCCCACAGGAGGACAGGCGTCATGATTCGAAGATCTCCATCAGCGGACGTTCGTAGCGTGCCTTGACCATGGCAATGAAGGCCGGCACATCGTCGACGTCGAAGACATGGATCAACAGGGTCGAGCGGTCGAACGCGATCTCGCCCCAGGCGGTGCCCGGCGTCAGGCAGATGATCATCGCCAGCACCGCCAGTCCGTTCGGGTCGCGCATGTCGAGCGG
>DASXKG010000483.1:0-6043 GCA_036496965.1 Variovorax sp. | reverse complement strand
GATGGAACTCGCCCTCGTCTTGGCGCGGGCGGCGAGCTTCAACGCGCCGCCCAATCCGGCCGTCGGCTGCGTCATCCTGGATGCCGCCGGCCGCCTGCTCGGCAGCGGCCAGACCCAGCACACCGGCGGCCCGCACGCGGAAGTGATGGCACTGCGCGACGCGGGGGCACGCGGCGTCGCGGTGCGCGGCGCCACGGCCTTCGTGACGCTGGAACCCTGTTCGCACCACGGCCGGACCGGCCCTTGCTGCGAGGCCTTGATCCAGGCCGGCATCGGCCGGGTCGTGGCCTCGATCGCCGACCCGAATCCGCTGGTCTCCGGCAATGGCTTCGCACGTTTGCGCGCGGCCGGCGTCGGCGTCGAGATCGGGCCCCGCGCGGCCGATGCGCGCGAGCTCAACATCGGCTTTTTCAGCCGCATGATCCGCCGGCGGCCCTGGGTTCGCCTGAAGGCCGCCGCGTCGCTCGACGGCAAGACGGCACTCGAGAACGGCGCCAGCCAATGGATCACCGGCGAGCAGGCGCGCAGCGACGGCCATGCCTGGCGCGCCCGGGCCGGCGCGGTCCTGACGGGCGTCGGCACCGTGATCGAGGACAACCCCCGGCTCGACGTTCGGCTTGCAGAAGCGACGCGCCAGCCGCCTCTGGTGATCGTCGACAGCCAGCTGCAGACCCCGCCCGCCGCGCGCCTGCTCGACATCGCCCGCAAGGTCTGGATCTACGCCGCCGCGCGCGATGAAGCCAGGGCCCGGGCCCCGGAAGCGCGCGGCGCCACCATCACCTGCCTGCCGAACGCCAACGGCAAGGTCGACCTGGCCGCGCTGCTCGGCGACCTCGCCGCGCGTGAAGTCAACGAACTGCACGTGGAGGCCGGCCACAAGCTCAACGGCTCGCTGCTGCGCGAAGGCCTGGTCGACGAGCTCCTGCTCTACCTGGCGCCGAAGCTCATCGGCGAGGGCCAGGGCATCGCCGGCCGCCCTTACCCCGGGGGGCCGCTGACGGCCCTGGGCGACGCGCTGGCCTTCGAATTCCGCAGCTTCGATGCCATCGGCGGCGACCTGCGGATCGTCGCCCGGGTAGAAGGCCGGGACCGGTTTTAGGACCAGGGCCTTTCCACGCAAATTCCGTGAACAGGCCCTGACCCGGAAGGACCTGCCGCATCTCTGCGAAAATGCGGCGATGTTCACCGGAATCATCACCGGCGTGGGGCGCATCGCCGCCGTCCACGACCTCGGCAGCTCTTCATCCCACGGCAAGCGGCTCAGCATCGCAGTGCCCGAGGGCTATCTGGCGGACGTGGGGCTCGGCGACAGCATTGCGCTGAACGGCGCCTGCATGACCGTCACCACGCTCGATCCCGCCCGGCAGCAGTTCAGCATCGACATCTCGGTCGAATCGCTGGCCAAGACCGCCGGGCTCGCCGAATCGGGCGCCAGGGTCAACCTGGAAAAGGCGCTGCGCGCCAGCGACCGCCTGGGCGGCCACATCGTGTCCGGGCATGTCGACGGCATCGGCAGCGTGCGCCATTTCGCGCCGGTCGGCGAAAGCTGGGAGTTGCGCGTGCTCGCCCCACCGGCGCTGGCCCGATTCCTGGCCTACAAGGGCTCGATCACCGTCAATGGCGTCAGCCTCACCGTCAACAGCGTGAGCGATGGCAGGGACGGCAGCGAGATCAGCATCAACCTGATTCCGCACACGGTCGAAAACACCGCGCTCGGCGAATTGCAGCCCGGCAGCCGGGTGAACCTCGAGATCGATACCGTGGCGCGCTACGTGGAGCGGATGCTCCAGGCCGGTGCGCTGCCGACAGCCAAGAAAGACGAACTCCCATGAATGCATCCGTGAGCCCGATCGGCACCCCGCGCGGCGGCCGTGCGCCGGCACCGATCTCCCCGGTGGACGACATCGTGGCCGACCTGCGCGCCGGCCGGATGGTGATCCTGGTCGACGAGGAGGACCGCGAGAACGAGGGCGACATCGTGCTGGCCGCCGACCACGTGACGCCGGAGGCCATCAACTTCATGGCGCGCCATGCCCGCGGCCTGATCTGCCTCACGCTGTCGCGCGAGATGTGCGAGCGCCTGCAGCTGCCGCCCATGGTGACGCGCAACGGCGCCAAGCACTCGACCGCCTTCACCGTTTCCATCGAAGCCGCCGAAGGCGTGACCACCGGCATCTCGGCCGCCGACCGCTCGCGCACGGTGCAGGCGGCGGTCGCGCCCGACGCCGTGGCGTCCGACCTGGTCCAGCCCGGCCACATCTTCCCGCTGCAGGCGGTCGACGGCGGGGTGCTGATGCGCGCCGGCCATACCGAAGCCGGGTGCGACCTGGCGGCCATGGCCGGCTGCTCGCCGGCGGCCGTGATCTGCGAGGTGATGAACGAGGACGGCACGATGGCGCGCCTGCCCGACCTGCAGGTCTTCGCCGCCGAGCACGGCCTCAAGATCGGCACCATCGCGGCGCTGATCGAACACCGCAGCCGCACCGAATCGCTGGTCGAGAAGGTCGGCTGCCGCGACATCGAAACCGCCTGGGGCCCCTTCACCGCCCATGCCTTCCGGGACAAGCCGAGCCGCGGCGTGCATCTGGCGCTGGTGCGCGGCCGCTGGAACACCGACGAGGTGGTCGACGTGCGCGTGCACGAACCGCTGTCGGTGCTGGATGCGCTCGAGCGCAACCGCGTGCTGCACTCCTGGAGCCTGGACGCGAGCCTGGCCCACATCGCCAAGGAGGGCAAGGGCGTGGCCGTGCTGCTGAACTGCGGCGAGACCGGCGCCGAGCTGCTGTCGCAGTTCGACGGCACCGCGCGCCCCGCGCAGGCGCCGGAGCGCGGCCGCATGGACCTGCGCAACTACGGCATCGGCGCCCAGATCCTGCGCCACTGCGGCGTGCACAAGATGAACCTGCTGGGCGCGCCGCGGCGCATGCCGAGCATGGCGGCGGGCTACGGCCTGGAAATCGCCGGCTACCTTTCGAAAGACGAAGAATGAAGATCCCTCACCCGCGGCGGGCGCACTGATGCAGAACGCGAATCAAGGCCAGGTCAGGCTCGAAGGCAAGGGGCTGCGCATCGGCATCGTGCAGGCGCGCTTCAATGAAGACATCACCGACGCCCTGGCCCGGGCCTGCCACGCCGAACTCGCGGCGCTCGGCGTCGCCGCGGACGACATCACGCACCTGCAGGTGCCCGGCGCCCTGGAAGTGCCGATCGCGCTGCAGGCCCTGGCCGAGCTGCAGCGCTACCACGCGCTGGTCGCGCTGGGCTGCATCATCCGCGGCGAGACCTACCACTTCGAGCTGGTGGCCAACGAATCCGGCGCCGGCGTGAGCCGGGTCGCGCTCGACTACCGCATCCCGATCGCCAACGCGATCATCACCACCGAAAACCTCGAACAGGCCGTGGCGCGCCAGACCGACAAGGGCCGCGACGCAGCACGCGCGGCGGTCGAGATGGCCCAGTTGCTCGCCACCCTTTCATGACCGAAGACACCAAGGCATCCAGCGGCAAGCCCCGCCAGTCCCGCACCGGCCTGACCAGCACCGGCGCGCGCAAGGCATCCGCCAAATCGACGCGCAGCCGGGCGCGCGAGTTCGCATTGCAGGCGCTCTACCAGCACCTGGTGGGCCGCAACGACGCCGCCTCGATCGACGCCTTCACGCGCGACCTGGCCGGCTTCCACAAGGCCGACGCAGCGCACTACGACGCGCTGCTGCATGGCTCGATCGAAGCCGCCGACCAGCTCGACGCGCTGATCGTCCCCCTGCTCGATCGCAAGCTCGAGGAAATCTCGCCCATCGAGCACGCCGTGATGTGGATCGGCGCCTACGAATTCAAGAACTGCCTGGACGTGCCCTGGCGCGTGGTGCTCAACGAATGCATCGAACTGGCCAAGGAGTTCGGCGGTACCGACGGCCACAAGTACGTCAATGCGGTGCTCAATGGCCTGGCGCCTCAATTGCGTGCGGACGAAGTCGAAGCCGACCGGCTGACGGGCAAGGCCAAGCCATGAGGATTTCAGCGCGAGCCGAGCACATCGAGCCCTTCTACGTGATGGAAGTGGCCAAGGCCGCGTCGCGCATCGCGCGCGAGGTGGCGCACTCCGATCGGCCGATGATCTTCCTCAACATCGGCGAGCCCGATTTCACCGCGCCGCCGCTGGTACAGGAAGCGGCCATGCGCGCCATTCGTGCCGGCGCCACGCACTACACGCAGGCGACCGGCCTCGACACCCTGCGCGAGCGCATCAGCGACTGGTACAGCCAGCGCTTCGGCGTCGACGTGCCGGCACGCCGCATCGTCGTCACGGCCGGTGCCTCGGCAGCGCTGCAACTGGCCTGCCTGGCACTCATCGACGCCGGCGACGAGATCCTGCTGCCGGACCCCAGCTACGCCTGCAACCGACACTTCGTGACCGCCGCGGATGGCCGCCCGGTGCTGGTGCCGACCACCGCGGCCGAACGCTTCCAGCTCAGCGCCGCCAAGGTCGAGGCGAGCTGGACCGAACGCACGCGCGGGGTGCTGCTTGCATCGCCGTCGAATCCGACCGGCACCTCGATCGCGCCGGGCGAACTGCGCCGCATCCACGAGGTGGTGAGCGCGCGCGGCGGGGTCACGCTGATCGACGAGATCTACCTGGGGCTTTCCTACGACGATGCCTTCGGCCAGACCGCGCTGGCGATCGACGACCAGGTCATCAGCATCAACAGCTTCAGCAAGTACTTCAACATGACCGGCTGGCGACTGGGCTGGCTGGTGGTGCCCGAGGCGCTGGTGCCGGTGGTCGAGCGGCTGGCGCAGAATCTCTTCATCTGCGCCAGCACGGTGTCGCAATACGCGGCGCTGGCCTGCTTCGAGGCCGACAGCATCGCCGAGTACGAACGGCGCCGTGCGCAGTTCAAGGCGCGGCGCGACTGGTTCATCCCGCAGCTGCAGGCGCTCGGCCTGGAGGTGCCGGTGGTGCCGGACGGCGCCTTCTACGCCTGGGCCGATTGCACCGCCTTCGGCGAGAAGCTCGGCATCTCCGGCAGCTGGGACTTCGCCTTCGAGGCGATGAAGCAGGCCCATGTGGCAATCACGCCGGGCCGCGACTTCGGCCATGACCAGACCGGCCGCTTCGTGCGCTTCTCGACCGCCAGCTCGATGGCGCAGCTCGAAGAATCGGTGGCCCGGCTGCGTGCCTGGGCGGGCGCGACCGTCACGGCATGAGCTTTTCATTTCCCCTTCGCGTGTATTGGGAGGACACCGATGCCGGCGGCATCGTGTTCTATGCCAACTACCTCAAGTTCATGGAGCGCGCGCGCACCGAGTGGCTGCGTTCGCTGGGCATCGCCCAGGGCCGGCTGCGCGAGGAAACCGGCGGCATCTTCGTGGTCAGCGAAACCAGACTCAAGTACCATCGCCCGGCCCGGCTGGATGACGAACTGCTGGTGACAGCCCAGCTGCGCGAGCTCGGCTCGGCGTCATTGATAATCGCGCAGCAGGTGCTATCGAAATCGGAGCAGCCGGCCGATGCCCTGCTCCTGTGCGAAGGCACGATCCGCATCGGCTGGGTCCAGGCCGCCACGCTGCGGCCGGCGCGCATCCCGCGACAAGTCTCGGGAACCCTCGAGCGCCATGCCGGCTCCATGTCTCAACCTCTCACGCCATGAATCAACAAGACTTGTCGATCATCTCCCTCCTGGTCCACGCCAGCATTCCAGTTCAATTCGTGGTGCTGCTGCTGATCGTGGTTTCCGTCGCCAGCTGGGCGGCGATCTTCCGCAAGTACTTCTCGCTCAAGCGCACGCGCGCTCTCAACGACGAGTTCGAGCGCGAGTTCTGGTCCGGCACCAGTCTCAACGAGCTCTTCTCCTCGGCCGCGCAGAACGCCAAGTTCGCTGGGCCGATGGAACGCATCTTCGCCTCCGGCATGCGTGAATACCAGAAACTGCGCGAGCGCCATGTGAGCGACACCGGCACCTTGCTGGACGGCGCGCGGCGCGCCATGCGGGCCAGCTTCCAGCGCGAACTCGATGCCGTCGAGCAGAACCTCTCCTTCCTGGCC
>DASXKG010000482.1:0-6760 GCA_036496965.1 Variovorax sp. | reverse complement strand
GCCGATCGTCTTGCCGTCGCCACCGGCATCGTCGTGGTCCTGCTGGCCCTGCTGTTCGCAGCCCTTCGAACCCTCGGCTGAGGGTGCTGTCCGGGTCCCTACAATCGCCTACCCACCCGCCCTGACGAAAGTCTCCTGATGAATCGTTTTCGCCGCGTCCTGCTGCTCTCGCTCGGTCTCTTCGGCGCCTCGCTGGCGCTTGGCGCCCACGCGGACGACCGCGAACTCACCGTCGCCTCGAGCGCCACCTATGCGCCCTTCGCCTTCGAGAACAAGGATGGACAGATCGTCGGCTTCGACATCGACGTTATCAACGCCATTGCCAAGCAGCAGGGCTTCAAGATCAAGGTGGTGAACACGCCCTGGAGCGGCATCTTCGCGGCACTGAACAACGGCGACGTCGACCTGATCATCTCGGGTGTCACGATCAACGACAAGCGCAAGCAGAGCTACGATTTCTCGCCGCCCTATTTCGCCGCCAAGCAACTCATCGCGGTACCGAAGAGCAGCAGCGTCACCTCGCTGAAGGATCTCGCCGGCAAGAAGATCGCGGTGGTCAATGCGTCGACCGCCGACGACGTCGTCTCGCGCGAGTTCGGCAAGACCAACCCGAACCTGCGCCGCTTCGAGAGCACGCCGCTGATCATCTCCGAGCTGGTCGGCGGCGGCGTCGATGCCGCGGTGGGCGACAACGGCGTGATCGCCTACCGCGTGGCGCAGAACCCCGAACTCAAGACGGTGGACGACAAGTCCTTCCCGGAAGAGTCGTTCGGCATTGTCGTCAAGAAGGGCGACAAGGCGCTGCAGGACAAGCTCGCCGCCGGCCTGGCGGCGATTCGCGCCGATGGCAGCTACGCGACGATCTACAGGAAATGGTTCAACAAGGACCCGGACGCCCGGTAGTCCGCTGAGTGTCCTGACCCGCATACGGCCGCTCCCTGCGGCCGTTTCTCATTGATTGATTGCTCTGGGGGTTCGATGGAACCGATCGTCTGGTTTGGCTGGTTTCGGGTCGACATCCTGCTCGAATACAAGAGCCTGTTCATCGAGGGCGCGTGGATGACGCTGCGCATGACGGTGGTCTGCGTGCTGCTCGGCGCCAGCTGGGGCCTGTGCCTCGCGCTGGCCCGGCTGGCCCAGCCGCGCCATGCGCCCTGGACATGGCTGGCGCGCTTCCTGCTGCGCTGGCCGTCGACGGTGTACGTGAGCTTCTTTCGCGGCACGCCGCTGTTCGTGCAGATCCTGCTGATCCATTTCGCGGTCATGCCGCTGTTCATCCACCCCACCACGGGTCTGCTCGTGACCGGCGAGCTGGCGCGCGAACTGAAGCAGGAGCACGGCGCGCTGATTTCGGGCATCGTGGCGCTGACGCTGAATTCGGCCGCCTACATCTCCGAAGTGTTTCGCGCCGGCATCCAGTCCATCTCGCGCGGCCAGGTCGACGCCGGCCGATCGCTGGGCTTCACGCACGCGCAGGTGATGCGCTACGTGGTGCTGCCGCAGGCCTTTCGCCGCATGCTGCCGCCGCTCGGCAACAACGCCATCGCGCTGCTCAAGGACACCTCGCTGGTGTCGGCGATCGGCCTCGCCGAACTGGCCTACGCGGCCCGCACCGTGGCCGGCGCCTACGGCCGCTACTGGGAACCGTATCTGGCCATCTCCGCGATCTATTGGCTCATGACGCTGGCGCTGACGACGATGCTGCGGCGGCTCGAACACCGGCTCGCACGCAGCGACAGAGGCTGAGTCAGAGAAGCAGGCCCAAGACCCCCCTGGCCGTCACGAGGCGGCCCGGGTCGTGGGTTTCTTCCAGCACGCCGCTCAGGCGCCTCATGGCGCTTTCGCTGCGGCGCGCGCGCCGGATGAGCAGGTCGGCCAGCCATGGATGGCGGTTGATGCGATTGGCCTGCTCATAGGCGGCGAAGCGTGGCTTCAGCGCACCCAGCGCGGCCTCGTACTGCGCGCGCACCCGCGCATCCGCTGGCGGCCCGGCGCCGCCTTCGGCGATCGATTGCGCGGCGAGCAGGCCGGTCTCGAGCGCCTTGCCGATCCCTTCGCCGGTGAACAGGTACGTGCTGCCCGCGGCCTCGCCCGCCACGAGCAGGCCGGGCCGCGACCAGCGCGCGCCCTCGAGCGAGCAACGCAGTGGCGCCCCCTTGAGGGGGCCGAGCAGGACGCCTCCTTCCATCAGCGCGCGGGCCGGCGGATGGACGCGCGTGAAGGCGTCGAACAGGTCGCGCAGGTTCAGGTCTGGCTTCGGCGCCTGCCAGGCGCCGAAGCGCTTGCCGTCCACGGGGCTGCAGGTGATCCCGACGCCGATATTGAACACGCCGTCGGCACACGGAAAGATCCAGCCATAGCCATGCCGCAGCGCGCGGTGCCACACCACGTCGAGCCCGGCGACCCGCCCGGCCATGGCGTCGTTCCTCACGTAGCCGCGCAGGGCGATGCCGCTCGGCAGGCGGCGGGTACAGACCCCGGCCGCGGTCAGCGGCCCCGCCGCGGCGCCGGTGGCGAGCACCGTCCACCGCGCGCACAGGGCGTGCGCGGCACCGCCCGCCAAGGTGAACCTTGCACCCGCCGCCCGCTGGTCGGCATCGAGAAGCGGCGCTTCGAATCGTGCCGGCGCGAGCCAGCGTGCACCGGCCGCGAGCGCCGACCGGCGAAGGATTTCGTCCAGTTCGCGGCGCGGCAGCACGGCCAGACGCGCCGGTATCTCGACCCGCCCGCCGCGCGGGCCGACACAGCCGACGTACCTCGCACTCCTGGCGCACGCCAGCACTTCGTCGAGCACGCCGAGCCGTGCCAGCGCGCGGTGCGCATCGGGGATCAGCCCGTCGCCGCAAACCTTGTCGCGCGGAAAGTCGTGCTGGTCGGCGAGCACGACGTCGAAGCCCGCCCGCGCGAGCGCCTGGGCGCAGGCGCTACCGGCCGGCCCGGCGCCGACCACGAGCACATCGCAGGTCGCCGGGACCCGATCGGAAATGAGGTCATCAGTCGCTGCGGGCATCGGCATAGCGCTGCGGCGCTCCGACTCAACCCGGGGTCGGCTTGCCCATGCTCATCGGGCGTTCCCCGAGGCACGCGGCCGCGCGCGCAGCCACCCGAGTCCGGCCGAGGTGCCTTGGACGACGGCGCCGCAGCGCGGCCGGTATTCGCAGCCGACCCAGCCCTTCCAGCCGCATTGCGCCGACACCTCGTCGATGACGTCGAACAGATAGGGGTGATGCAGTTCGCCGATGTCGGGCTCGTTGCGATCGGGCACGCCCGCGATCTGGAAATGGCCGACGCGGCCGGTCGGCAGGTACTTGCGGATCTTCATCGCCACATCGCCTTCGACGATCTGGCAGTGGTAGAGGTCCATCTGCACCTGCAGGTTGAGCGCGCCCACCACCTCGACGATCTCGTGCGCATGGTCCTGCCGGTTGAGGAAGAAGCGCGGGATGTCGCGCGTGTTGATCGGCTCGATCATCAGGTCGCGGCCTTCCTTGGCGGCCTCGACCGCGGCCCAGCGCAGGTTCTCGAGATAGACCGGCTGCACCTGCTCGCGCTCCACGCCCTCGGGTATCAGACCCGCCATGACGTGGATGCGCGGGCAGTCGAGCGCGACCGCGTAGTCGATCGCCTTCAGGATGCCTTCGCGGAATTCGGCCTCGCGCCCCGGCAGGCAGGCCAGGCCACGCTCGCCGCGCTCCCAGTGGCCGGGCGGCCCGTTGAAGAGCACCTGCTTCAGGCCATTGGCCTGCAGGCGCGGCAGCAGCTCGCGCTGCTCGTAGTCGTAGGGAAAGAGATATTCGACCGCCTGGAAGCCGTCCTTGGCCGCGGCGTCGAAGCGATCGAGAAAATCGAGCTCCGGATAGAGCATCGACAGGTTGGCGGCGAATTGGGGCATGGGGAAATGGTAAGTCAGTGCGATCAGGCATCGCCCGCGGGCTTGGGCAGTTCGATGCCCGGGAAGATCTTGATCACCGCGCTGTCGTCCTCCTTGGCGAAGCCGGCCGTGGAAGCCTGCATGAACATCTGGTGCGCGGTGGAGGCCAGCGGCAATGGAAACTTGCTGGCCCGCGCGGTGTCCAGCACCAGGCCCAGGTCCTTGACGAAGATATCCACCGCCGACAGCGGCTGGTAGTCGCCTGCCAGCACGTGGGCCATGCGGTTCTCGAACATCCAGCTGTTGCCGGCGCTGTGGGTGATGACCTCGTACAGCGCGTCGGGCGCCACGCCCTCGCGCAAGCCGAGCGCCATCGCCTCGGCCGCGGCCGCGATGTGCACGCCGGCCAGCAGCTGGTTGATGATCTTCACCTTGCTGCCGGCGCCGGCGCGATCGCCCAGGCGGTAGACCTTGCCCGCCATGGCATCGAGCACCGCGCCGGCCCGCGCGTAAGCCTCGGGGCGGGCCGCGCTCATCATCGTCATCTGGCCGCTCGCCGCCTTGGCTGCGCCGCCGGAGATCGGCGCGTCGATGTAGTGGATGCCGAGGGCGTTCAGGCGCTGCTCCAGTGCGATCGACCAGCTGGGGTCGACGGTGGAGCACATCACGAAGCAGCTCCCGGGCTGCATCGCGGCGACCGCACCGCCCTCGCCGAACAGCACCGCCTCGGTCTGCTCGGCGTTGACCACCACGGAGATCAGGACCTCGCAATGCGCCGCCACCTGCGCCGGCGTGGCCCAGGCGACACCGCCGCCCTCGGCGAAGCGCAGCGCCGCGCCGGGCCGCACATCGCACACGTGCATCTCGTAGCCCCGCTCGCGCAGCGTGCCGGCGATGCCCGCGCCCATGGCGCCCAGGCCGATGAGTCCTGCCTTGTTCATGACTGAGGGGTCCTGAAGGATTCGAACGAGAGGGTGCGCGCTCGCCGGAGGCGGGCGCTCCCCATCATATGAATCCGCCGGCTCAGCGCAATGCCAGCTGGTGGCGGGCGGCGCGCACGATGCTTTCGGCATCGACGCCGAAGAAGCGGCGCAGCGCGGCGCGGGTGTCGCTGCGGCCGAAGCCGTCGGTGCCCAGCGTCAGGTAGCGCCGGCCTTCGGGCAGGAAGGCGCGCACGCTTTCGGGCAGCGCGCGCACGTAGTCGGTCGCGGCGATGACCGGGCCGCTGCCACCGGCCAGCTGCTGCGCGATGAAGGGGACGCCGGCAACGGCCTCGCCCGCCAGCGCCCGCGCTTCGCAGGCACGGCCGTCGCGCGCCAGCTCGCTCCAGCTGGTGACGCTGAAGACCTCGGCAGCGATGCCTTCTTCGGCCAGCCGCTGCGCCGCCTTGACGACTTCGGTCAGGATGGCGCCGGAGCCGAGCAGCGTGACCTGGGCCTCGCCCGGCCGCGCAGGCGCACCATTCCAGCCCTCGAAGCGCCAGCAGCCACGCAGCACTTCGGCATGGGCAGCGGCAGGCAGGTCCGGCTGCGCGTAGTTCTCGTTCATCAGCGTGACGTAATAGAAGACGTCCTTTTGCTCGACCATCATCTCGCGGATGCCGGCATCGACGATCACCGCCATCTCGCCCGCGAAAGCCGGGTCGTACGCCTTGCAGTTGGGGATGGTCGCGGCGAAAAGGTGGCTCGATCCGTCCTGGTGCTGCAAGCCCTCGCCGCCGAGCGTGGTGCGACCCGACGTGGCGCCGAGCAGAAAGCCGCGCGGGCGCTGGTCGGCCGCGGCCCAGATCTGGTCGCCCACGCGCTGGAAGCCGAACATCGAGTAGTAGATGTAGAAGGGCAGCATCGCCAGCCCGTGCACGCTGTAGCTGGTGGCCGCAGCCGTCCAGCTGGCGATGGCGCCGGCCTCGCTGATGCCCTCTTCCAGGATCTGGCCATCGGTCGCCTCGCGGTAGGACAGCACCGAGCCGATGTCCTCCGGCGCATAGCGCTGGCCCACGCTCGAATAGATGCCGACCTGCTTGAACAGGTTGGCCATGCCGAAGGTGCGCGCCTCGTCGGCCACGATCGGCACCACGCGTGCGCCGAGCGTCTTGTCCTTCATGAGGTTGCCCAGCATGCGCACGAAGGCCATGGTGGTGCTCATCTCCTTGCCGGCCGCCGCGACCGCGAACTGGGCATAGGCGGCGATGTCGGGCTTGGCGACCACCTCGCAGGCGGTCACACGGCGCGGCATGCTGCCGCCGAGCGCGGCGCGCTTGGCCAGCAGATAGCACATCTCGGCGCTGTCCTCGGCCGGCTTGTAGAAGGCCGCGGTGGTGGCCTGCTCGTCGGACAGCGGCAGGTTGAAGCGGTTGCGAAAGGCGATCAGGTCGGTGTCGTCGAACTTCTTCTGCGAGTGCGTGGTCATCTTGCCCTGCCCCGCGCTGCCCATGCCGTAGCCCTTCTTGGTGTGGGCCAGGATCACGGTCGGCCGGCCGCGGTGCAGGGCGGCCGCGGCGTAGGCGGCATGGATCTTCACCAGGTCGTGGCCGCCGCGCTTGAGGCGGTCGATCTGCTCGTCGGTCATGCCTTCGGCGAGGCGGGCCAATGCCTCGTCCTGGCCGAAGAAGGTGTCGCGGTTGTAGCGCCCGTCCTTGGCCGCGAAGGTCTGCATCTGGCCGTCGACGGTGTTGGCGAAGGCGCGCGCCAGGGCACCCGTGAGGTCGCGCGCGAAGAGGCCGTCCCAGTCGCTGCCCCAGACCAGCTTGATGACGTTCCAGCCGGCGCCGGCAAACAGCTTCTCGAGCTCGTCGATGATGCGGCCGTTGCCGCGCACCGGACCATCGAGACGCTGCAGGTTGCAGTTGACGACCCAGACCAGGTTGTCGAGCTTCTCGCGCGCGGCCAG
>DASXKG010000481.1:0-6132 GCA_036496965.1 Variovorax sp. | reverse complement strand
GAAGATGTACCAGGCGAGCACGGCCTCGTAGACCTCGTTCCAGAACAGGTAGCGGAAGCGCCCCTGGATGCGGCTGTTCGTCAGGTTGGCATGGAAGATGTGCGGCAGCGCATAGGCGAAGATCATCGGCGCCGAGGCATGGATCACGCTCGCGCCGAACAGCAGGTAGGCCAGCGGCGCGGTGAGGTAGATGAGCCGCGGCAGGCCGTACAGGAAGTGCAGCATCGCGTTGAGGTAGCACAGGCGCTGCGGCCAGCTCAGGCCACGCCCGAAGAGCGGATTGTCGATGCGGAAGATCTGCGTCATGCCGCGCGCCCAGCGGATGCGCTGGCCGACGTGGCCGGACAGGCTCTCGGTGGCCAGTCCGGCCGCCTGCGGCAGTGCCAGGTAGGCCGTGTTGTAGCCCTTGCGATGGATCTTCAGGGCCGTGTGCGCATCCTCGGTCACCGTCTCGACCGCGATGCCGCCCACCTCTTCGCAGATCGTGCGCCGGAGCACCGCGCAGGAGCCGCAGAAGAAGGTCGCGTTCCAGAGGTCGTTGCCGTCCTGGATCAGGCCGTAGAACAGCTCGCCCTCGTTCGGCACCGTGCCGAAGGTGCCGAGGTTCTTCTCGAACGGATCGGCCGAGAAGAAATAGTGCGGCAGCTGCACCATGCCCAGCCTGGGATCGCGCCCGAACCAGCCCATCGCGATCTGCAGGAAGGAGCGCGTGGGCGTGTGGTCGCAGTCGAAGATGGCGATGAATTCGCCGTCGGTGTTCTTCAGCGCGGCATTGATGTTGCCGGCCTTGGCGTGGCGGTTGTCGTCGCGCGTGACGTGGGTGACGCCCACGCCTTCACAGAACACGCGGAACTCCTCGCGCCGGCCGTCGTCGAGCACGAAGATGCGCAGCTTGTCGCGCGGCCAGTCGATCGACTGCGCCGCCAGCACCGTGGGCCGCACCACCGACAGCGGTTCGTTGTAGGTGGGAATGAACAGATCGACGGTGGGCCACTGGTCCGTGTCCTGCGGCAGCGGCGCGGGCTTGCGCTCGAGCGGCCAGGCGGTCTGGATGTAGCCCAGGAGCAGCACCACGAAGGCATAGATCTCTGCCACCAGCAAGCCGCTGCCCAGCACCAGGTCCAGCAGGTTGTCCATGTACATCGTCTCGGTGATGCGCCAGTACATGTAGCGCGACGAGACGACGACCGACAGGAAGATCATCGCCAGGGTCGGGATGCGGCCCTTGAAGCGATTCAGCACCAGCGCGGCAATGAAGATCGCGATCGACAGCGTGAGCTGCTGGTGCACCGTCATCGGCGTGATGACCAGCATCGGCAGCAGCACCAGCGTGATGGTCCAGGCGACGAAGCGCCAGAGGCGATGGGCCGGCGGCGGCGAGGCTTCGGCTGCAGCAGTGGTGTTCATGGTCTGCCTGTGTTTACCGGGGCGCAGCGCTTGCCGCGAGTCGACTCCGCCACGATCGGCATCGTCAGGATGGCCTGCGCCATGGAGGCATCAGCCGGCGACCCGGTTCATCGGCCGCAACGGGTTGGCCGGCCGGGCGAGCGAAGAGGCGATCGAGTTCCCGCGGCGATGTCGCAGTGGGGATGGGTTCGGCATGTGCCATCACGGCTGCGGCAGGCGCTTCCGGTGCCGGCTCGAATTCCCGGTAGCCCTTGGCGTCACCGCCGAAGATGCGGAAGAGGTTCGCGACGTCCTCGGATTCGCGACCGTCATGGCTGTAACCATCCATTGGGCAGAGCAAGTAGTTCGTTGGTAGTAACCGAGAATGGGATCTTTGTCTGCCATGGGGCGCGATCTCGCAGATTGTCACGGCGTGGTTGGTGAATGACAACCAAGGTCCGCACAACTGTCGTGTGAACGCAAAGAGCGTCTCGTTCGATGACCATGCTGGCGCATGTCCCGCGACGCCGCAGGCGCTTCGGGGGTGTTCAATCCCCCGGTCCGACGACGCGATTGCGACCTTCGCATTTGGCCTGGTAGAGCCGCGCATCCGCCTCGGCGATCAAGTCCACCGGCGAACGGTCCGCCGCGGCCGCCATGGTCGCGACGCCGATGCTGACCGTGACGCCGCTTCCGGCCGCCGCGGCACGCGGCAGCGCGATGGTTTCGACCTGCAGACGCAGCCGCTGCGCGATCGCCACCGCGTCGGCTCCCGACGTGGCAGGAAGCACCAGCGCGAATTCCTCCCCGCCGAAGCGCGCCGCCAGGCAGGACGGATCGTCATGGCTGGCGCGAATCGCCTGGGCCACCCGCTTGAGCGCATCGTCGCCGGCGAGATGGCCGAAGCGGTCGTTGTAGCTCTTGAAGAAATCGACGTCGATCATGAGCAGCGACAACAGCGTGCCCTGGCTGTGCGAGGCTTCCCATTCGCGCTCCAGGCAGATGTTGAAGGAGCGCCGGTTGGCCAGGCCGGTGAGGCCGTCGGAATTGGTCAGCCGCAGCAGCTCGAGATTGGTCTCCAGCAGCTTCTGCTGGCTCAGGCGCAAGGCCCGGTAGGCGTTGTCGCGCTCGATCAGCGTCTGATAGGCGCGCGAGTGGTAGCGGATGCGCGCGACCAGCTCGATGGGCTCGGGCAGCTTCACCAGGTAGTCGTTGGCGCCGATGGCGAAGGCGGACTTCTTCATGGCCGGCTCGTCGTTGGACGACAGCACGATGATCGGGACGTCGCGCGTCTCGGCGGTGGAGCGGTAGGCCAGCACCAGGTCCAGGCCGTCGGCACGCGGCATCACCAGGTCCTGCAGGATCACGGTGGGCCCCACCCGGCAGGCCTCGGCCAGCGCGGCGGTGGCGTCGGTGCACACGTGCATGGTGATCGCGGGGTCGACGGCGAGCATCTTGCGCACCATCATGGCGATCACCGGCTGGTCGTCGACGAGCAGGACGACGACCTTCTCCGGGGCCTCGTCGCCGTCCTCTGCAGGCGTCGCATTCCCGGGCATACTCATCGGACGATGAACGCAGTCGAGAGTGGAGGATCCTCGTACGTGGCGATGAACGGTCTGCGTGCCATGGTGCCTGTGACAGTCGAAGAATCGCTGGGCCGCCCCGATGACGCCCCGCGTCGATTATCAGGGCTCGCACGGCGCATGCCCGAAGGCCCCCTGTATGGCAGATGAAATGATTCCGACGACGCCCGCCGTGGAGCTCCAGGAAGCCCTGTCGCGCCTGGAGGCCTCGCAGCAGCGCCAGCTCGAACTGGTTCGCCGGGTGGTTGCGCTCACCAGCGGGCGCGAGAAGCTGAACGCGCTGATCAGCCGACAGGCGGCCGAACTGGCCGACTCGCGCCAGACGCTGGTGGCCGCGCGGCGGCACTTGATGGTGGCCGAGGCGGCCCGGATCGCGCAGTGGGAATGGGACATCCCGGGCGGCAAGGTCTTTCTCGGCCGGCGCTGGGACCAGATGATCGGGGAGGTGGTCGACCGTCCCCACTGGGACCTGGGTGCGCTGCTCGCGCGCGTCCATCCGGACGACGTGCCCGCGGTGCGCGCGGCAGTGGAGGCCGCGCTCAGCGGCAAATCCGACCGCTACATCGTCGAGCATCGCGTTGCGGCGGCCGAAGGCTGGATCTGGATCGAGAGCGTCGGCATGGTCACCGAGCGCGACGACCAGGGCCGTCCGCGCCGCCTGACGGGCTTCAATTCCGACATCACCGCGCGGCGCACCATGCACGACGAGATCGAACAGGCGCGCAAGCAGGCCGAGGCCAGCAACCAGGCCAAGAGCGACTTCCTGGCCAACATGAGCCATGAAGTGCGCACGCCGTTGAACGCGGTGATGGGACTCACCCGGCTGCTCTACCAGTCGCCGCTCAACGAGGAGCAACGCCAGCATCTGGAACTGATCGACAACGCGGCCACTTCGCTGCTGGCCCTGCTCAACGACATGCTCGATCTGTCGAAGATCGAGGCGGGCAAGCTGGTGTTCGAGCAGATCCGCTTCGACGTCGGCCAATGGGTGCGCGAGGCGGCCGCGCTGCATCGGCCGGTGGCCGCCAAGAAGGGGCTGAAGGTCGATGTCGACATTGCCGAGGACGTGCCCTGGAAGGTCGCGGGCGATCCGGGCCGGCTGCGCCAGGTGATCTCGAACCTGGTGTCCAACGCGGTCAAGTTCACCGATTTCGGCCGCATCTCGGTGTCGGTGCGCATGGCGCCGCACCAGACCGAACTGCGGCGCGACCAGGTGCGGCTGCTGTTCGCCGTGCGGGACACCGGCATCGGCATTCCGGAAGAGGTGCAAAAGCACATCTTCGAGGCCTTCACGCAGGCCGACGCGTCGGTCACGCGGCGCTATGGGGGCACCGGACTCGGGCTGGCGATCTGTGCGCAGCTGGTCTCGATGATGGGTGGCGCCTTGCACGTGGTGAGCCGGCCGAACGAGGGCAGCGCCTTTCGCTTCACCGCCGTCTTCGAGCAGGCGGCCGACGAAATGAGCGTGCTGACCGAGCCGGCGCCGCTGGAAGCGATGACGATGCAGGGCTTGCACGTCCTCGTGGCCGAGGACCACGCGGTGAACGAACTGCTGATGCGCGAGCTGCTCACGCAGATGGGCTGCACCTTCCACGTGGCGCGCAATGGGGAGGAAGCCGTGCAGGCCTGGAAGAACCGGCGCTTCGACGTGGTGCTGATGGATGTCCAGATGCCGGTGCTGAGCGGCCTCGCTGCGACCGGGCAGATTCGCGCGCTGGAGGCGGCCAGCCCGCAGCGCGGGCGCACGCCGATCGTGGCGCTCACCGCCCATGCGATGGCCGGCGACCGCGAACGCTGCCTGGCCGCCGGCATGGATGCCTATGTGTCCAAGCCGGTGTCGCCGGCGCTGCTTGCGCAGGCCATCCAGGAGGCCCGGGTGTCGCACGGCAGCGCCGAGGAGGAGTGGCCCGTCCTCGACCCGGAATTCTCCTTCGACATCCTGGCGCCGACCGAGGCACCGGCGGTCGACCTGCAGCAGCTGGTGCGCACGCTCGGCGGCGACCTGGACGTCGTGCGCGAGATCGCGGTGGCGATGCGCAGCGACATGGCAGAGCGCCGGGTGGCGATCCGGCGGGCGATCGCCGCGCACGATGCCGCCCAAGGCCAGGAGCAGGCCCATGCGCTCAAGGGCGCGCTGTCCAGCATCGGCGCGCATTACGCGGCGAAACTCGCCAAGAATCTCGAGAGCGCCTGGCGCGAGGCCGACTGGGAGCAGGTGAGCGCCGCGCTCGAGCCGCTGACCCATGAGGTCGAGCGCGTCGACCTCGCGCTGGTGCAGATGATCGAGGGGGTTTGATCAGGCCTTGAAGAAGGCCAGCAGATCGGGATTGATGATCTCCGGATGGGTTGCGCACATGCCGTGCGGAAGGCCCGGATAGACCTTCAGTTGCGCGTTCTTGACCAGCTTCGCCGTCAGCAGGCCCGAGATGCCGATCGGCACGATCTGGTCGTCGTCGCCGTGCATGACCAGGGTCGGCACGTCGATCTTCTTCAAGTCCTCGGTGAAGTCGGTTTCGGAAAAGGCCTTGATGCCGAAGTAGTGCGCATGGATCGAGCCCGCCATGCCTTGCGTCCACCAGTGGTCGCGGATGCCGTCGGAGATCTTGGCGCCGGGGCGGTTGTAGCCGTAGAAGGGCAGCGTGAAGTCGCGGTAGAACTGCGCCCGGTTGGCAGCGACGCCGGCGCGAATGCCATCGAAGACCTCCATCGGCACGCCATCCGGATGGCCCGGCGTCTTCAGCATCAGCGGCGGCACCGCGCCGATCAGCACCGCCTTGGCGACGCGCTTGGAACCGTGCCGGCCGATGTAGTGCGCCACCTCGCCGCCGCCGGTCGAGTGGCCGACATGGATCGCATTCTGAAGATCCAGCGCGGCGGTGAGCGCGGCGAGGTCGTCGGCATAGGTGTCCATGTCGGCACCGGCCGAGGTCTGGCTGGAGCGCAGCATCTGCCCGTCCCAGTCGTCGCCGCAAAGCGGCCAGCCGTGCGAGAAGACGATCGGCTGGCCCTTGCCCCAATCCTTGTAGAAGATCTCGGCGCCGTCGGTCGTGGTGATGAAACTCATGGCTGCTCTTTCCTGCTTGGTTGAAGAAATACGGGGTTGGCAGGCGATGCCGGCGCCACCGGCGGGCGATCGCGCTCAGCGGCCAGGGTAGTCGAG
>DASXKG010000480.1:0-6927 GCA_036496965.1 Variovorax sp. | reverse complement strand
CGAGAACTTCGCCGATCGGGTGCGCGAGATCACCGGCGGCATGGGCGTCAAGGTGGTCTACGACTCGGTGGGCAAGGACACCTTCCAGGGCTCGCTGGATTGCCTGCGGCCCTTCGGCCTGCTGGCGATCTTCGGTAACGGCTCCGGGCCGGTGCCGCCCTTCGATCTCGCCGTGCTGGGCGCCAAGGGCTCGCTGTACGTCACGCGGCCCAGCCTGTTCGCCCACATGGCCACCCGCGAGAGCACGCAGGCGATGGCCGACGACCTGTTCGCCGTGGTGGCGAGCGGCGCGGTCAAGATCCCGATCGAGCAGCGCTACGCCCTCGAGGACGTGCAGCAGGCGCACCGCGACCTGGAGGCACGCAAGACCACCGGCTGCACGGTGCTGACCCTGTAGCGGGGCCTGCGCCGCTTCAGCCCTTGCGGCGCACGCGCCGCAGCTCGTCGAGGATCAAGCAGATGGCGCCGAGGGTGATCGCGCTGTCGGCCACGTTGAAGGCCGGAAAGTGCTGGCCGGCCCAGTGGAAGTCCAGGAAGTCGACCACGTAGCCGTGCATCATTCGGTCGAGGACGTTGCCGATGGCGCCGCCCAGGATGGCGGCCATCGCGAACGAGAACAGCTTTTGCCCGGCATGCGACTTCAGCATCCAGACGATGAAGAGTGCCGCCGCGATGCCGATGGCCGTGAACAGCCAGCGCTGCCAGCCCGCCGCATCGGCCAGGAACGAGAACGCCGCGCCGGTGTTGTGGGCACGCACCACGTTGAAGAAGTCCGTGACGTAGGTCGCGTCGCCGTACTTGTAGTAGCCCAGGATCAGTCTCTTGGTGAATTGGTCGATCAGCACGATGATCAGCGACAGCCCGAGCCAGGGCCAGATGCCGGGAGAGCCTGCGTTCGATTTCCGGGCCATCAGGCGATGGTCCTCGGCTCGCCGGCGCCGTAGAGGTTGCTCGTGCAGCGGCCACACAGGCCCGGGTGCGCCGGGTCATGGCCAACGTCCACGCGCCAGTGCCAGCAACGCTCGCACTTCGCGGCCGAACTCGGCGCGACCTGCACCTCGAGCGCATCGGCTGCGACCAGGTCGACCGCCGAGGTGATGAAGACGAACTTCAGGTCCTGGCCGAGCGAGGCCAGCAGCGCGTGGTCGTCGGGCGGCGCGCCGAGCGCCAGGTTGGCCTGCAGGGAGGATCCGACCTGGCCGGCCGCGCGCACCGTCTCGATCTCCTTGTTGACGACATCGCGGATCTCGCGGATGCGCGTCCACTTGGCGAGCAGGGCTCCGTCGGCCACGCCGAGCTCGCTGTAGGTCTGCACGAAGATCGAGCGGCCGTCGCCGCAGAACTTCCACGCCTCTTCGGCGGTGAAGCTCAGGAAAGGCGCCATCCAGCGCAGCATCGCCTGCGTGATGTGCCAGAGCGCTGTCTGGGCGCTGCGCCGCGCCCGCGAGCCGGGCGCGGTGGTGTAGAGCCGGTCCTTCAGCACGTCGAGGTAGAAGGCGCCGAGGTCTTCGGAGCAATACACCTGCAGCTTGGCCACCACCGGATGGAACTCGTAGACCTTGTAGTGCGCCAGCACCTCGGCCTGGAATTGCGCGGCGCGGCTGAGCGCATAGCGGTCGATCTCGAGCAGCTCGCCCGGCGCCACCGCGTCCTTCGCGATGTCGAAGTCGCTGGTGTTGGCCAGGAGGAAGCGCAGCGTGTTGCGGATGCGCCGGTACGAATCCACCACCCGCGCCAGGATCTTGTCGTCGCCGGCGATGTCGCCCGAGTAGTCGCTCGCGGCCACCCACAGGCGGGTGATCTCGGCGCCCAGCTTCTTGTTGACCTCCTGCGGGTCGATGCCGTTGCCGAGCGACTTGCTCATCTTGCGGCCCTGGCTGTCGACCGTGAAGCCATGCGTCAGCAGCCCGCGATAGGGCGCGCGGCCTTCGAGCGCGCAGGCGATCAGCAGTGACGAATGGAACCAGCCGCGATGCTGGTCGTGGCCCTCCAGGTACAGGTCGGCCTCGGGCCCGGTGGCGTGGTGCACCGTGGGATGGGTGCCGCGCAGCACGTGGAAGAAGGTCGAGCCGGAGTCGAACCACACTTCCAGGATGTCGGTGCTCTTGGTGTAGTGGGGCGCGTCGGCGTCGCCGAGCATCTGTTCGGTGGTCACGCGGCTCCAGGCCTCGATGCCGCCCTGCTCGACGATGTCGGCCGCCTGGTCGAGGATCTCCATCGTGCGCGGATGCAGCTCGCCCGAATCGCGGTGCATGAAGAAGGGGATCGGCACGCCCCAGCTGCGCTGCCGGCTGATGCACCAGTCGGGCCGGTTGGCGATCATGTCGTGCAGGCGCGCCTTGCCGTTCTCCGGATAGAAGTGGGTCTCCTCGATCGCGGCGAGCGCCATCTGGCGCAGCGTGGCGGGCGCCTTGTCCCGGGTGAAAACGCCCTCGCCCTCGTCCATGCGGATGAACCACTGGGCGGCCGCGCGATAGATCACCGGCGTCTTGTGGCGCCAGCAATGCGGATAGCTGTGGTTGATGGCTTCGGTCGCGAGCAGGCGGTGCGCATCGCGCAGCGCATGGATGATCACCGGCACCGCCTTCCAGATGTTCTGGCCGCCGAAGAGCGGGAAGTCGCTCGCGTACGACCCGTTGCCCTGCACCGGATTCAGGATGTCGTCGTAGGCCAGGCCATGCGCGATGCAGGAGTTGAAGTCGTCCACCCCATAGGCCGGCGAGGAATGGACCAGGCCAGTGCCGTCCTCGGCCGTCGCGTAGTCGGCCAGGTAGATCGGCGACAGGCGGCGATAGCCGGCGTCGACGTCGTACAGGGGATGCTCGAATTCCAGGCCGCCCAGCTTCTCGCCCTTGACCGTGGCCAGCACCTGGCCATCGAGCGCATAGCGCGTCATGCACATTTCGACCAGCGAGCTGGCCAGGATCAGCAGGCCGCGCTGGGTGTAGACCAGCGCGTAGTCGAGCTCGGGATTGAGGTTGATGGCCTGGTTGGCCGGGATGGTCCAGGCGGTGGTGGTCCAGATCACGGCGAAGATGTCGCCGCTGACCTGGTGGTCGGCGCCGAATGCGGCCAGCACTTTCTCGCGCTCGTGCGCCTTGAAGGCGACGTCGACGGTCTGAGACTTCTTGTCGGCGTATTCGATCTCGAACTCGGCCAGCGAGGAGCCGCAGTCGAAGCACCAGTACACCGGCTTCAGCCCCCGGTAGACGAAGCCGCGCTCGATCACCCGCTTGAAGGCCCGGATCTCCCCGGCTTCATTGGCGAAGTCCATCGTCTTGTAGGGATGGTCCCATTCGCCCAGCACGCCCAGGCGCTGGAAGTCGGCCATCTGCTGGGCGATCTGCTCGGTGGCGTAGGCGCGGCTCTTGGCCTGCATTTCGTCGCGGCTCAGGTTGCGGCCGTACTTCTTTTCGATCGCGTTCTCGATCGGCAGGCCGTGGCAGTCCCAGCCGGGCACGTAGAGCGCGTCGTAGCCTTCCAGCTGGCGCGCCTTGGTGACCATGTCCTTCAGGATCTTGTTGACCGCGTGCCCCATGTGGATCTGACCGTTGGCATAGGGCGGCCCGTCGTGCAGGATGAACTTGGGCGCGCCGTGGCGCGCGTCGCGCAGGCGGTGGTAGAGGCCTTGCTCGTTCCACTCCCGGACCCAGCCCGGCTCGCGCTTGGGCAGGTCGCCGCGCATCGGGAAGGGCGTGTCCGGCAGGTTCAGCGTGGCCCGGTAGTCGGTGCCGCTGTCGGTCTTGTTGTCAGCCATGGAAGTTCCAGAAATCTGCGCTGCCATGCAGCGCTCGAGGATCGATGGGTGCGTGCGGACCCTGCATGAGAGGGCGTCCGGACGCGGCGGAAAGCGCAGGTTTTCCGCTTTAAATTCGGTCGCGCGTGGTCTGGCGATGGGTTTCGGCGTGGGTGGACGCAAAGAAGGCGCGCGCGTCGCGGCCATCCTTGGCGATGCCCGCCGTCAGGGCCTCGAGGCTGGTGTAGCGCAATTCGTCGTGCAGTTTGTGCAGCAGTTCCACGCGCACGATTTTACCGTAGGCCCCCTCGCCGCCGAGTTCGGTCGGCCAATCCAGGCAGTGGGTCTCCAGCAACACCCGCCCGGCATTCACGTCGTTGGCATCCAGCGAGGGCCGCACGCCGAGGTTGGCGACGCCCTGCAGCGGCGCGGCGGTGAGCCCGTGCACCAGCACGGCGAAGATGCCGCTGGCGGCAGGCTTCCAGTGCTTGAAGCGCAGGTTGAGGGTGCGAAAGCCATCCGTGCGGCCCGGCGCCGAGGCGCCCAGCGCGCGGCCGAGCTTGCGGCCATGCACCACGTGGCCCGAGATTGCATAGGGTCGCCCGAGCAGCAGGTGGGCGTCGTGCATGCGGCCCTCCGACAGCGCTTCGCGCACCGCCGAGCTGGACACCCGCAGTCCGTGCACCTCGTAGCTGTTCATGCGCGCGACATCGAAGCCATGCAGGTCGCCGGCGCGGTCGAGCATGGCGTAGTCGCCGGCCCGCTTGGCGCCGAAGCGGAAGTCGTCGCCGACCAGCACGTAGCGCGCGCCCAGACCCTCGATCAGCACTTCCTGGATGAACTGCTCGGGCGAGCGCGCGGCCAGCCGGGCGTCGAAAGGCAGCACGATGGTTTGCGCGACGCCGCTGGCAGCGAGTTCGCTCAATTTGTCGCGCAGGGTGCCGATGCGCGCCGGCGCCAGCTCGGGGCGCTTGTTGACGGCGGCAAAGTAGTCGCGCGGATGCGGCTCGAAGGTGAGCACGCAGCTGGGCAGGCCGCGCAGCCGCGCCTCGGTCCGCAGCAGACCCAGCATGGCCTGGTGGCCCCGATGCACACCGTCGAAGTTGCCGATGGTCAGGGCGCAGGCAGGCGCCACGCCCGGATGCCTAAATCCCCGGAAAACCTGCATGGGTTGGTATCTTTTTGATAGCACATCGTGCCCATGGAATGGGCATGTCGGAGGCTTTTGTCACAAAACCGGTATATTGTGACTCAGTGCACCGTCGGCAAGGCGGCGCGTCTCTCGCCGGTGTCGGTCTTTTGCGTTGTTTCTCTTTTCGAAAAGGAACTGGTGTGAAGGTCTTGAAGCTGTCGGCCCAAGGGCTGCCGCAATCCTGGATCTCGCTCGAACAGGCGGTGATCCACTACGCCTCGGACGAGGTCCGCTGGGAAGTGGGCGCGCAGGTGGCGGTGTTCCGGGGCGGCCACAACGCGGTGACTGGCCAGCAGTCGCAGATCGCGATCAACAGCATCATCGGCACCAAGGGCGTGCCGCGCATCAATCCCTTCGCCCAGCGCCCGGGACTCACCAACAGCAAGCTGTTCGCCCGCGACCGCAACATCTGCGCCTATTGCGGCGGCCATTTCCATGAGGACGAGCTGACGCGCGAGCACATCATCCCGTTCGCCCAGAAGGGCATCGACACCTGGATGAACGTGGTCACCGCCTGCCGGCCCTGCAACCACCGCAAGAGCAGCCGCACGCCCGAGCAGGCCGGGATGGCCCTGCTCTATGCGCCCTATGTGCCCAGCCTGTGGGAGGACTTCATCCTGCGCAACCGGCGCATCCTGGCCGACCAGATGGAGTTCCTGATGGCGCACCTGCCGCAGACCTCACGCCTGCACGGCTGAGATGGCCCGCCCCTCGCGGGGCGCGCCATTTCAGCCGAAGACGCCTGCGGTGTCCTGCATGCCGGCCGAGACTTCGCCCAGGTGATACAGGCTGTCGCCGAAGGTCATCTCCAGCTGGGTGAGCTTCTTGAAGTAGTGGCTGACGATGTATTCGTCGGTCACGCCGATGCCGCCGTGCAGCTGCACGGCCTGCTGGCCGACGAAGCGCATCGACGTGCCCAGCTGGTACTTGGCCCGCGCCATGGCCTGGCGCCGCTCGGCGGCCGGCGCGTTCAGCCGCAGGCTGGCGTAGTAGCTCATCGAGCGGGCCAGCTCGAGCTGCATCTTCATGTCGGCGACGCGATGGCGCAGCGCCTGGAAGGTGGCGATGGCCACGCCGAACTGCTTGCGCGTGTTCATGTACTCGACCGTGATCGCCAGTGTCTTGTCCATCACGCCGACCGCTTCGGCGCAGGTGGCGGCGATGCCGATGTCCACGCCGTGGGCCAGCGCGCTCAGGCCGTCGCTCGCGACCAGCGTCGCGGCCGCCTTGTCGAACACCACCTCGGCAGCGCGGCCGCCATCCTGGGTGCCGTAGCCGCGCGCTGCCACGCCGTCGGCCGAGCGCTCGACCAGGAACAGGGCGATCTTGCCGTCGACCTGCGCCGGGACCAGGAAGGCATCGGCCTGGTCGCCGGCCGGCACCAGGCTCTTGGTGCCGCTCAGGCTCCAGCCGCTGCCGGCCTTGGCGGCCCTGGCCTCGCAGGCGTCGAGGCGGTAGCGCGCCTTCTTTTCCTGGTAAGCCAGCACCACCATCGCCTGGCCGCCGGCGATGCGCGGCAGCCAGTTGTCCTTGGTGTCCTGATCGGCATAGCCGGCCAGCAGGGCGCCGGCGATGAAGGATTGGGCCAACGGCTCCAGCACGATGCCGCCGCCGAGCTGCTCCATCACCACCATGCCTTCGACCGGGCCCATGCCCATCCCGCCCTCGTCCTCGGGGATGTACAGGCCGCCCAGGCCGAGCTCGGCCAGTTCGTCCCAGGCTTCGCGCGAGAAGCCGCCGGCCGCCTCGATGCCCTGGCGGCGCTCGAAGGTGTAGCCCTTTTCGACCCACTTGGCGACCGCGTCGCGAAGCTGCTCTTGGTCATCGGAAAAATTGAAGTCCATGTTCTTGTCCTTGCGTAAGCCTTGCTGGAGCCCCCTCTCGGAGGGGGTGTGGGGGAGCCAATTCCTGCGCGCAGCGAAATATCGTCGCCGCGCGCGTCGTTGGATCACCCCAGGACCGTTTGCGCGACGATATTTCGTTGCACTTCATTGCTGCC
>DASXKG010000479.1:0-2716 GCA_036496965.1 Variovorax sp. | reverse complement strand
TCAAGCGTCGCCCGCGCGGCAAGCGGCTGGGATTAGCATCGACTTCCCACCGCCTCTCGCCGATCCCGCATGAACGACGTCACCCGCCTTCCCGGCCACCGCTTTCTCCATTCGCCCGGCCCGAGCCGGGTGCCCGACGAGGTCCTGCATGCGATGAGCCGCCAGCCGATGGATCTCGCCGATCCGCGCCTGGACCGCTGCATCGCGGCCTGCGAGGGCGGCCTGAAGCGGCTGCTCGGGACCGCGGCGTCCGATGTCTTCGTGTACGCCGCCAACGGCCACGGCGCCTGGGAGGCGGTGATAACAAACCTGCTCGCCCCGGGCCAGGCGGTGCTGATCCCGGGCACCGGCCATTTCTCGGAATCGTGGGCGGTGCAGGCCGAGGCGCTCGGCTGCCACGTGATCCGCATCCCCTGGGTCGAGGGTTTGCCGATCGATCCGGCCCAGGTCGAGGCGGCGCTGCGCGAGGATCGTGCGCATGCCATCGTCGCCGTGCTGGTCGTCCACACCGACACGGCCAGCGGCATCACCAACGACCTGGTGGCGCTGCGCGAGGCGGTCGATCGCACGGGCCATTCCGCGCTGTTCGTTGTCGACGTGGTCGCTTCGCTGGCGGCTGCTCCGTTCGGCATGGACGCGCTGCGCGCCAATGTCGTCATCGGCGCCAGCCAGAAGGGCCTGATGGTGCCGCCGGGGCTGGGCTTCGTGGCCGTCGATGAAACGGCCATGGAGATCTCGCGCCGCAATCCCACGCCGCGCTTCTACTGGGACTGGCGGCTGCGCCAGAGCCCGCACTCCTACCGCAAGTTCTGCGGCACCCCGCCGCAGAGCCTGCTCGCCGGCATGGAGGCGGCGCTGCGCCTGATCGAGCGCGAGGGCCTGCCCGAAGTGCTGGCGCGCCATCGGCGCATTGCCGCGGCGGTGCATGCCGCCGTCGAGGCATGGAGCGAAGGCGGTGCCGTGCGCTTCTTCGCCCAGGTGCCGGCGACCCGCTCGGTGTCGGTGACCACCATCGCGGTGGCGCCCGGCGTCGATCCGGAAGCGATGCGCACCGTTGCCCGCGAACGCTTCCAGGTAGCCATCGCAGGTGGCTTGGGGCCGCTAGCCGGTCGCGCCTTCCGCATCGGCCATCTGGGCGACATGAATCCGGCCATGATTCTCGGCTGCCTCGCGGGTGTCGAGGCCGCGCTGCGGGTGCAGGGGATTCCGTGCGGCCGCGGCGGCGTCGAGCGCGCCATCGCCAGCCTGGCCTCAGACTAGGATCCGGTCGCAGCGGGGGCCAGCTGGCTCCCCTCAGACAGCCGGCAGTTCGGCCTGCGCTGGCGCTCCCGGCGCGAGCGCCGCATCGAGCAGCGCCGTGGCAACGGTCCGGGCGGAAGCCGCGGCTTCACGCCGGTTGTCCAGCTGCGCCGAGACCGACGCGCCGTCGTACAGCATCACGAACTGTTGCGCCAGCGCCTGCGGATCCGCCGCACCGGCTTCGACGGCGAGCTCGGTCAGCAGATCGCGCAGCCATTGGCGCGAATCCTGGCAGACACCGCGCACGCTGCTGCCGGGCCTCGCTTCATTGCCGGCCTTGACGAACGCGCAGCCCTTGAAGCCCGGCTGCGCGATCTGTTCGCCCAGCAGGTCGAAGAAGCCCAGCAGCCGGGCCCGGGGCGTGTCGTAGCGTTTCAGGCCTTCGGTGATGCGGGTCTGTCGCGCCTCCTGGCGGGCCAGCAGATAGGAGCGGATCAGTTCTTCCTTGCTGCCGAAGCAGTCGTAGAGCGAAGCCTTGGCGACCCCGGCGCGCTCGATCACCCGGTCGATGCCGACCGTGTTGAAGCCCTCTTCATAGAACAGGGACTCGGCGGCTGCCAGCAGCCGATCGCGGGCCGGCAACCGTTCGGAGGAGGAGATTTTTTTGGCCATGGCTTGACAATACCAGACCGGTCTGTACACTGCAAGTACCAGACAGACTGGTCTGGCTAAATTGACGCCATCGGCCAGGAGAAATGCCGCATGAATTCCCCCGCCCCCGCTGTCACCCTCCTTCCTGCCAGCCTCTGGGGCAAAAGTCTGTCGCCGCGCGCCGCCTTCTATCTGCAGGCCTCGATCACGCTGTCCTTCCTGGCGGGCTCCAGCGCGCCGACGGCGCTTTATCCGATCTACCAAGCCAAGTGGGGCTTCTCGCCGATCACCATCACTGTGGTGTTCGGCATCTACGCGCTGGCGGTGCTGGCCTCGTTGCTGGTCGCCGGCCGCCTGTCGGACCATATCGGGCGCCGGCCGGTGCTGGTTGCGTCCACCCTGGCGCAGGTGCTGGCGATGGGGGTGCTGAGCATGGCCGACGGCGTCTGCGGGCTGCTGGCCGGGCGCGTGATCCAGGGCTTGGCGACCGGGGCGGCGGTGGCAGCCGTCGGTGCCGGGCTGCTCGACATCGACCGCGCACGCGGTGCGATCGCGAATGCGATCGCACCGATCAGCGGCACGGCGCTGGGCGGCCTGCTGGGGGGCTTGATGGTCCATTTCCTGCCGGCGCCGGCGCAGCTGGTCTACCTGGCGCTGGCGCTGGTCTTCCTGCTTCAATGCCTGGGTCTGCTGCGGATGTCCGAATCCCTCTCCAGGCTGCCCGGTGCGCTGGCATCGCTGCGGCCCCAGTTCGCCGTTCCGCCGGCAGTGCGCGCGTCGATGCTGCTGGCCGTGCCGGTGCTGGTGGCCGCCTGGGCAGTCGGGG
>DASXKG010000478.1:0-2554 GCA_036496965.1 Variovorax sp. | reverse complement strand
TAGCGAAATGAAGGTGGTGAGCGCCGCGCCCTTGTTGCCGCGCTCTTCCTTCTCGACCTGCACCACCAGTTCCTGGCCCTCGCGGATCGCGTCCTGGATGCGGGCCTGGCTGGCCGAGACGCCTTCGGCGAAATACTGCTTGGAGATTTCCTTGAACGGCAGGAAGCCGTGGCGGTCTTCGCCGTAGTCGACGAAGCAGGCTTCGAGCGAGGGCTCGACGCGGGTCACGACCGCCTTGTAGATATTGCCCTTGCGCTGCTCGCGCCCTTCGATCTCGATTTCGTAGTCGAGGAGCTTTTGCCCGTCGACGATGGCCAGGCGCCGTTCCTCGGCCTGCGTGGCATTGATCAGCATCCGCTTCATGATGCGTTGTCCTTTTGTCTGTTCATCTCGTTCTTGCGGTCCATGACGGACCTAACGATGCACGGACGACGGCTCGCGAAACGCAGGAATTGCCGCTCGGCCCAGGCTGCTGGGGCCACCCGCGCGTGCGCGGACGACCGCATCGAGAGTCAACTCGATGCCAGACGGGGTGGGGGCGCGTGGATGGGGGCGAGCCCGATGGGGTGTCGACTCGCCATGTTTTTCATGGCGATTGGCGCAGGGGTGGCGCGCACTTGCGGCGATTCAATGCCTGGACTCGCCGGCGTCAGCCAGCGCAGGAGCAGTTGAATCAGCAGCATCAACACAAGGACTCGCTTCGATCCGCCGGCAGCTTGGAGCCTGCCGGCTGGGTATTCCGTATCGGTGTTTCGTGGGCGTCGGCTTGACTCGGATGCAGTGGCCGCCGCCTTGCGCTCTTGCACGTGGCTTGCGGACTCTTGCGCCAAAGCGGCATCGACCTCGCAGCGCGACCTGCAGTGCTCTAAACTTCTGATGAATCAAGCACTTGAATGACCGCGCTGGTGAAAAACATTATAGGTGCGAAGCCCGGGCCCGCGGCGGCAGAAGTTCGATTTCTGACGGTCGACGAGGAATCCGCGGGCCAGAGGCTGGATAATTACCTGTTTCGCCATCTCAAGGGCGTGCCCAAGACCCATGTCTACCGGATCATCCGTTCGGGCGAGGTCCGTATCAACAAGGGCCGGGTGCAGGCCGAGACCCGGGTGGCGGCGGGCGACGTGCTGCGCCTGCCGCCGGTGCGCGTCGCCGTGCGCGACGAGGAGCAGGCGGCGGGCGCTGCTGCCGCGGCGCCGGCGCGCGAATTCCCGCTGCTGTTCGAAGACGACGCGTTGCTGGCCCTCGACAAGCCGGCCGGCGTCGCGGTGCATGGCGGCAGCGGCGTGAGCTTCGGCGTGATCGAGCAGCTGCGGCGTGCCCGTCCGGCGGCGCGCTTCCTGGAACTGGTGCACCGGCTCGACCGCGAGACCTCGGGCATCTTGCTGGTCGCCAAGAAGCGCAGCGCGCTGACGGCGCTGCAGGATCAGTTCCGCGAGCGCGAGACCGGCAAGACCTACCTGGCGCTGGTCGAAGGCGATTGGCCCGCCAATCGCAAGGTGCTCGACGCGCCGCTGGCCAAATACCTGTTGCCGCCCGCGGCCGGTGCGACCGAGCCGGGCGAACGGCGGGTGCGCGTGGTCGCCAGGGACCATCCCGACGCGATGCGCGCCGTCACGCTGGTGCGGGTGCTGGCGCGCTTTGCCTTGCCCGGCGATGCCGAGGGGCAGTCGCTGCTGGCGGTGACCATCAAGACCGGGCGCACGCACCAGATCCGCGTGCATCTCGCCTCGGCCGGCCACGCCATTGCCGGCGACGACAAATACGGCAACTTCGAGCGCAACCGGCTGTTGCAAAAGCGCGGCCTCAAGCGCATGTTCCTGCACGCCTGGCGGCTGCAGTTCAACCATCCGGCGAGCGGCGAACGGGTCGCCCTGCAGGCCGATCTGCCGCCGGAACTGCAGGCCCTGGTGCCCCAGGCCGTGCGTGACGGCCTCGGCGCTCCTGTTTCTCCCTCCGACAGCCATGACTGACGCCCATCCGCACCGCTTCGACCTGATCGTCTTCGATTGGGACGGCACGCTCTACGATTCGACCCAGGTGATCGTGCGCTGCATCCAGGCGGCGGTGGTCGATGTCGGCGGCCGCATGCCGAGCGCCGCCGACGCCGCCTGGGTGATCGGGCTCGGCCTGGCCGAAGCGCTGGCACGCGCCGCGCCGGACGTGCCGAATGAAAAATACCCCGACCTGGGCGCACGCTACCGCTTCCACTACCTGAAGCACCAGGACGACCTGGTGCTGTTCGATGGCGTGCTGCCGATGCTCGATGCGCTGCGCGAGCGCGGCCACAAGCTGGCGGTGGCCACGGGCAAGTCGCGACGCGGCTTGAACGAGGCCCTGGCCACGGCGGCCCTGCGCGACCGCTTCGACGATTCCCGGACCGCCGACGAGACCTTCGGCAAGCCGCATCCGCGAATGCTGCTGGAATTGATGGAGGCGCTCGAGGCCGCGCCCGAACGCACGCTGATGATCGGCGACACCACGCACGACCTGCAACTCGCGATCAACGCCGGCTGCGCGCGCGTGGGCGTGAGCTACGGCGCGCACGAGCCCGCGA
>DASXKG010000477.1:0-3149 GCA_036496965.1 Variovorax sp. | reverse complement strand
CGCGCGCTGCACCGCGAGGCCGAGCGGTTGATCAAGGCGCACGTCAAGCCGCCGAAGCGCCCCGACACCTGGACCGGTCGGCTCGATTCGGTGCTGCTGCATCCGGTCGGCGGCCTCGTGGTGCTGTTCGCGCTGCTGTTCGTGATGTTCCAGGCGGTGTTCCTGGCTGCCAACCCGCTCAACGACATCATCACCGGCGCCTTCAACTGGCTGGCGGCCGGGGTCGGCGCGCTGCTGCCGGACGGCCTTGCCAGGAGCTTCATCTGCGATGCGTTGATCTCCGGGGTGGGCAGCGTGGTGGTCTTCCTACCGCAGATCCTGGTGCTGTTCCTCTTCATCATCCTCCTGGAAGACGTCGGCTACATGGCCCGCGCCGCCTTCCTGATGGACAAGATCATGGGCGGCGCCGGGCTGCACGGGCGCGCCTTCATCCCGCTGCTGTCGTCGCACGCCTGCGCGATCCCGGGGATCATGGCGACGCGGGTGATCGACCAGAAGCGCGACCGGCTGACCACCATCCTGGTCGCGCCGCTGACCACCTGCTCGGCGCGCATCCCGGTGTACACGCTGATCATCTCGGCCTTCGTGCCCGACCATAAGCTGTTCGGCTGGGTCAGCGAGCAGGGGCTCGTCATGCTCGGCCTCTACGCGACCGGCATCGTCAGCGCGCTCGCAGTGGCGTTCGTGATCCGCAAGGTGTTCTGGCGCGGCGCCTCCGAGCCGTTCCTGATGGAGCTGCCGGCCTACAAAATGCCCGATCCGATGAACGTGGCGCGGCTGGTCTGGCAGCGCGGGGAGATCTTCCTGCGGCGCGCCGGCACCATCATCCTCTCGATGATGGTGATGGTCTGGGCGCTGGCGAAGATCCCGCTGCCGCCGCCGGGCGCGAAGGGGCCAGCCATCGATTACAGCTTCGCCGGCATGATCGGGCACGCGCTGCAGCCGCTGCTGGCGCCGATCGGCTTCTCCTGGCAGATGAGCGTGGCGCTGATCCCCGGCATGGCCGCGCGCGAGGTTGCGGTGGGCGCGCTCGGTACCGTCTATGCGGTCAGCGGCGGCGACAGCAGCGGCGTCCTGGGCCATGCGCTCGCCACCCACTGGTCGCTGGCCTCGGCGCTGGCGTTTCTCGCCTGGTACGTGTTCGCGCCTCAGTGCGCCTCGACGCTGGGCGTCGTGAAGCGCGAGACCAACTCCTGGAAATGGCCGGCGATCATGTTCGGCTACATGGTGACGCTGGCCTACGTCGCCGCCTTCATCACCTACCGGACGGCGCAGGCGCTGGGGGCGGGGTAGCCGCTATTCGCGTGGCTCTCCGGGGAAGAGAAGCGCCTCGTAGTCTCGGGCGCCATGCAGAACACGAAGGACTTCCACAGTGTCTCCCCGCACTCGATAGAAGATTAGATAGTTGCCGTGGGGGCGACGGCGGACATCGCCATCCTCGTGGCGATCGACAAGCTGGAATCGTAGCGGGTTGTTCGCCAAACCGGCGCTAGCAGCGCGCAACTCGGCGACGAAGGTAAGAGCGCGCCGAGGGCTGTCGCAGGCGATCCTATCGCCGATCTCAATCAGATCGCGCTGCGCTTCGTCGGTGAACGCGACCTTCACAGCATCTTCTTGTACCTGGCCTCGAGCCGGTCAAAGACTTCGTCCATCGGGGTCAACCTGCCGGCATCGGCATCGGCGATGCCGCGTGCGATTGCAGCATCAAGGGCTGCGAGCTTGGCTTCGCGCTCCTGAACGAGCCGCACGCCTTCTCGCAACACTTCGCTCTTGGAGTTGTATCGCCCGCCGCGAAGCAACTCCTCGACGAATTGTTCGAGCGTCTCACCCAACTCGACGCTGATTGCCATTTTCGCGCCTTCCATGTGACCGGGCGATAATAGTTATGGCTTGCAGCAGCGCAATCAAGCGTCAGAAGATCACCTTCTCCTCGCCCCACCAGAGCGGGGAGTTGGGCAGGTCGATGAACTTGCGCTCGTCGTCCAGCAGCAGCTGGCCGGCCTCGGCGGCGTTCGCGTCGTTGGGCTGGCTCATCTCCTCGAAGCTGTCCCACCAGAGCTGGGCGACGCCGTCGTAGCCCTCGGGGCCGGCGCGCACCGCGCGCAGAGGCGCCGAAACCTCCGCAGGCAGGCTGTGCAGCTGCACGTAGCGGCGGATGCGCAGCGCGTCCTTGACGCTCGCCACCAGCGGCGCGTGCGTCTCGAACCAGTACTTCTGAAACTCCGCCCGGCTGAGGCCCGGCAGGCGGCGCAGGCAGAACGTCAGCTTGATCATCGCGCTGTCCCTTCAGCGGCAAGTTGGACGAGCTCGCGCTCGGCCGAGCGCGCCTCGCAATCAGCGGCGATGCGGGCGCCCAGCGCGCCCGCGGCCGCACGGAAGCCGGGCTCGGCGATCACCCGTCCGACGGCGGCGGCGATCTCTTCGACCGAGGCGTCCGCATTGAGGCGCAGGCCCGCGCCGCGCTCGATGATGCGCGCTGCGTTGTCGGGCTGGTCGCGGCCGAACGGCATCGCCACCACCGGCGCGCCTGCCATCAGCGGCCTCAGCGCCGAGGCGTGGCCGGCGTGCGTGACGACGGCCGCGGCCAGCGGCAGGATCGGCGCATGCGGCGCCCTGGCCGTCACCACCACATTGTCGGGCGCCGGGAAGTCGGCCGGCGACAGCACCGGCCCGAGCGTCACCACGCCGCGCACCGGCAGCGCGCCCAGCGCCTCGATCGTGCGCCGCAGCGCCGTCTCCTGGCCCTGGTACATCGTCGAGAACGAGACCAGCACCAGCGGCCGCTGATCGTCCGCCGACCAGGGCGAGGACCAGCCCTCGGTCCAGGGCGGGTCCTCGAAATAGGGACCGACGTGGCGGTAGGGCTCCGGCAGGCTGAGGTCGAAATCGAAGGCTCGGCTGGTGGCGATCAGGATGCGGCCGGCGGCGCCCAGCTGGTCGAAGAGGTCGGCGAGCGGCGCCAGGCCCAGCTCGGCGCGCATCGCGTTGTAGCCCGGCAGGGCTTCCTGGTAGGCGCAGCGCGTGGCGTTCTGGACGCGCCGGTAGAAGGCCCGCATGTCGTCGGTCCGCGCCGGCCCCACGCCCGCGCCGAACGGCGGCGACCCCTCGAGGGTGGGCAGCGACCAGACGTTGGAGGCGAAGATCGCGAG
>DASXKG010000476.1:0-2041 GCA_036496965.1 Variovorax sp. | reverse complement strand
CTCGCCGTGGCCGACTCGAACGCGATCCTGGTCTATCTCAATGAACGCTATGCGGCCGATCCGGCGCGCTGGTCGCCGCGCGAGCCGGCGGCCGCCGCCCGGGTGCAGCGCTGGCTGTCGGTCGCGGCAGGGCCGCTCGCCGCCGGGCCGGCCGCGGCGCGCGTGGTCGCATTGTTCGGCTTGCCGAAGGATGCCTCGGGACTGATTGCGGCCTCGCACGCACTGCTGGCCGTGATGGAGAGCGAACTGGCGCGCCAGCCCTTCCTGGCCGGCACATCGGCCACCCTCGCCGATCTCGCCAACTACGCCTATGTGGCGCGTGCGCCGGAGGGCGGCGTCTCGCTGCAGGGTTATCCGGCGGTTCGTGCCTGGCTGGCGCGCATCGAGGCCTTGCCCGGCTTCGTGCCGATGGTGACATCGCGGGTCGGGCTGGCAGCGTGATGATGGCTGCGTTGTCGCCATGGCATGAAGGCGAACGGGCCTTGCAGCGCCGGCTCGGCGTCGCCGATCAGATGGAGGCCCTGGGTGCGCGAGTCATGCGCGATCGCATGCCGGACCCGCATCGCAGCTTTTTCGCGCAGCTGCCCTTCATGGTGGTCGGCAGCGTGGATGCCGATGGCCAGCCCTGGGCCAGCGCGCTGGCGGGCCCGCCGGGCTTCGTGCATGCACCTGATGCGAAGCGGCTGCGCATCGACGCAGGTCCCCAAGGCGGCGATCCGCTCGCGGACGCGCTGGCGCCTGGCGCGCCGATCGGGCTGCTCGGCATCGAAGCACACACCCGGCGGCGCAACCGCGTGAACGGACGGGTGGCCGAGGTCGATGCCACGGGTTTCTCCGTCGATGTGCAGCAGAGCTTCGGCAACTGCCCGAAGTACATCCAGGCGCGCGAGCCGGTCTTCGTGAAGGGGCCGCAGGTCGCCGGCGCAGCCCGCCATGGCGATCGCCTGGATGCGGCGGCACGGCGGGTGGTGCAGGCGGCGGACACCTTCTTCATCGCGACGGCGCATCCGGCAGCCGGCGACGGGGAGGCCTCGCACGGCGTCGACGTCTCGCACCGCGGCGGCCGGCCCGGCTTCATCCGCATCGATGGCGACGACACGCTGACCGTGCCCGATTTTGTCGGCAACGCCTTCTTCAACACGCTCGGCAACATGGCGATCCATCCGCAGGCCGGCCTGCTGTTCATCGATTTTGCGAGCGGCGACCTGCTGCAGCTGGCGGTGCTGGCAGAGCTGCTCTGGGACGGGCCGGAGGTGGCGGCCTTCGAGGGTGCCGAGCGACTCCTTCGCATGAAGGTCAGGGCCGCGCGCCACACGCCGGCTGCGCTGCCGCTGCGCTGGGGCCAGCCGCAGCCGTCGCCCTTCCTGCAAGCGACCGGACGCTGGCCCGAAGCGAAGCCGTAGCCCCTCAACGAAAGACGGGAACGCGCACATTGACGGAGGGACGGTAGTCCCAGCCACGCGCACGCAAGGCATCCACGTCGAGGCCATTGCCCAGCAGCGCTTCGAGGCCGGCGCTGGCCACCGTGCAGGCAAGTGCTTCGCCGGGGCAGCCGTGCGGGCCATGGCCGAAGCCCAGGCAGCGGCGTTCGGGGCGCATCAGCGCGAAGGTGGCCGGCGCGGGATTCAGGGCCGGGTCGCGGTTGGCGGCGGCCAGCACCAGCAACACCGTGTCGCCCGGCGCGAGCGCGAGGCCGGCCAGCTGTGTCGGCGCTGCGACGTAGCGGCGCGTGTTGTGGACGGCGGGGTCGTGCCGCGCGACTTCGGCCACCAGGCCGGGCAGCAGCTCCCAGCGCGACCCGATCTCCTGGCGCAGGCCCGGCTCGCGCGCCAGCGCCACCAGGCTGTTGCCCAGCAAGCCGGCGGTGGCTTCGAAAGTTTGGGACAGCAGTCCGACCAGGTTGGCCAGCCAGGCCCGCGATTCGCAGCGCGGCGCATGTCGCTGCAAGCACGCCAGCAGGCTTGCGCCGGGCGCTGGCCGGGCGAAGGCGATCTGCTCGAAGCGCGCCATCAGTGCCTGGGCCGAGGCGCTGGCCGCATCG
>DASXKG010000475.1:0-6223 GCA_036496965.1 Variovorax sp. | reverse complement strand
CAAGCTGGCCATTCCCAGCCTGATCGGCAACATCGCCGAACCGCTGATCTGGCTGGTCGCCTTCGGCTACGGCATGGGCGCGCTGATCGGGCAGGTCGAGGTCGACGGCCAGCGCGTGCCCTACCTGCTGTTCCTCGCCAGTGGCTCGATCTGCATGAGCGCCATGAACGCGGCCTCTTTCGAGGCCCTCTATTCGGCCTTCTCGCGCATGCACGTGCAGAAGACCTGGGACGGCATCATGAACGCGCCGGTGGGGCTCGACGACGTGCTGCTGGCCGAGATGCTGTGGGCCGCCTTCAAGGCGATTTTCACCACCTCGGCAATCCTGCTGGTGATGCTCGCGCTGGGCATCAGCCACAGCCCGAAGCTGGCCGTCGCCTGGCTGCTGCTGGTGGGCATCGGCATCACCTTCTCGTGCATCGCGCTGATCTTCAATGCGCTGGCCAAGGGCTACGACTTCTTCACCTACTACTTCACGCTCTTCATCACGCCGATGATGTTCCTGTCGGGCATCTTCTTTCCGCTTGCCCAGCTGCCGGGCTTCGTGCGCGCCATCGCCGCCTGGCTGCCGCTGACCAACGCGGTGGCGCTGGTGCGGCCGCTGTTCATGGACCAGTGGCCGGCCGATGGCTGGCGGCACGCGCTGGTGCTGTTGGCCTACACGGCGGTGGCGTTCTGGATCGCCCTCGCATTGACCCGGCGGCGCTTCAAGTCCTGAGCCCAGGCCGCGACGTTAGCCACTTCCCGCAAGCTGCCGGCGCCGACCCGTCCTAGAGTTCCAGCCATGCACTACACGCACGAACATCTCGCCATCCAGTCCACGATGCGCCGCTTCATCGACGAGGAGATCAATCCGCATGTCGACGAATGGGAGGCCGCCGAGAGCTTTCCGGCGCATGCGCTGTTCGGCAAGCTCGGCGCGCTCGGGCTGCTCGGCCTGCACAAGCCCGAGGCCTATGGCGGCGCCGGCCTCGACTATTCCTACGCGATGGCGCTGGCCGAGGCGCTGGGACACATCCGCTGCGGTGGCGTGCCGATGGCGATCGGCGTGCAGACCGACATGTGCACGCCCGCGCTGGCCCGCTTCGGCAGCGACGAATTGCGCCGCGAATTCCTGGCCCCGGCGATCGCGGGCCAGGCCGTGGGCTGCATCGGCGTGAGCGAACCCGGCGCCGGCAGCGATGTCGCGGGCCTGAAGAGCCACGCGCGCAAGGACGGCGACGACTACCTCATCACCGGCCAGAAGATGTGGATCACCAACAGCTTGCAAGCCGACTGGATGTGCATGCTGGTGAACACCGGCGACGGCCCGGTGCATCGCAACAAGTCGCTGGTGATGGTGCCCATGGACAGCCCGGGCATCGAGCGCGCGCAGAAGATCCGCAAGATCGGCATGCACTCCAGCGACACCGGACTGATCTACTTCGACAACGTGCGCGTGCCGCAGCGCTATCGCATCGGCGAGGAAGGCCAGGGCTTCTTCTACCAGATGCAGCAGTTCCAGGAAGAGCGGCTGTGGGCCGCGGCGAGTTCGCTGGTCGCGCTGGAAGAATGCATCGCCGAGACCATCGAGTGGGCCCAGCAGCGCAAGCTCTTCGGTGGCACGCTGGCCGACCAGCAGTGGGTGCAGTTCAAGCTGGCGGAGCTCAAGACCGAGGTCGAGGCGCTGCGCGCCCTCACCTACCGCGCCTGCGACCTGTACGTCCAGGGACAGGACGTCACCGAGCTGGCCTCGATGGCCAAGCTCAAGTGCGGCCGCCTCACGCGCGAGGTGGCCGACACCTGCCTGCAGTTCTGGGGCGGCATGGGCTTCACCTGGGAGAACCGCGTCTCGCGCCTGTACCGCGACGGCCGGCTGGCCTCGATCGGCGGCGGCGCGGACGAGGTGATGCTGGGCATCCTCGCAAAAACCATGGGAATTGCGAAGCGCCCGCCAAGGGAGTAGCTGGCCTCCCGAGGGGGTCGCAGGCCGTCTTGCCTCATCGCCCGGCGCGCAGCTTGTCCTTCTTGCTCGGCCGCTTGCCCTTGATGCCGCCGGTGCCCGCAGCCGCCGGCGTCGGCGTCAGCGCCGCCGTCTGCGTCGGCTCGAAGCCAGCCACGCGCTCGCGCGGCACATTGAGCCCCTGGCGCTTCTCGATCAGCCGGAAGTGGGCCTCGGTCGCCGCACTGACGAAGCTCAGCGCCACGCCGCTCTCGCCGGCGCGGCCGGTGCGACCGATCCGGTGCAGGTAGTCGACCGATGAGCGCGGCAGGTCGTAGTTCACCACCACGGGCATCTGCGCGATGTCGATGCCCCGCGCCGCCAGATCGGTGGCCACCACCACCCGCACCCGCGAGGCCTTGAAGTCGGCCAGCACCTGCGTGCGCTTGCCCTGGCTCAGCACACCATGGAAAGGCTCGGCATCGACGCCGCCCTTGCGCAGCTTGTCGGCCACGACTTCGGCGGCGAACTTGGTGGCGACGAAGACCAGCACACGGGTCCATCCGCTGTCCTGCACCAGCTGGCGCAGCAGCTGGGTGCGGCGGTCGGCGTCGACTTCGATGGCACGCTGCACGATGGCCGGCTCGTGCGCCCCGCCGGCTTGCACCTCGACGCGCACCGGGTCCTGCAGCAGACGCTCGGCCAGCGACCGGATCGGCGCCGGAAAGGTGGCCGAGAAGAGCAGGTTCTGCCGCCGCGCCGGCAGCAGCGCCAGGATGCGCCCGAGCTCTTCGGCGAAACCCAGGTCGAACAGCCGGTCCGCCTCGTCCAGAACCAGCGTCGACAGCGTCGCCAGCTGGAGCGCGCGCTGGTCGACCAGGTCCAGCAGGCGGCCGGGCGTGGCCACGACCACGTCGGCGCCGCCGCGCAGCGCCATCATCTGCGGGTTGATGGAAACGCCGCCGAAGGCCACCATGATCTTCACCGGCGCCGGCAGATGCTGCGCCAGGGCACGCATCGATTCGCCCACCTGCGCCGCCAGTTCGCGCGTCGGAACCAGTACCAGCGCCTGGATCCGGCGCGGCGCATGGCGCGGCCGCCCGGCGATCTGCTGCAGCAGCGGCAGCGAGAACGCCGCCGTCTTGCCGGACCCGGTCTGGGCCGCGCCCAGCAGGTCGCGCCCCGCCAAAATGGCGGGGATGGCTTCGACCTGGATGGCCGTCGGCGCGACGTATCCCTTTTGCAGCGCGGCGCGCACCAGGGAAGGGTCGAGCCCCAGCGATTGAAATGGCATGAACGGCAAGGTCCCGAAAAGAGCCGAAGGATGAAAATGAGGGTCGGCGCGACCCAGGAGCATAGCCACCATGAATCCCGAAGATCTCGATCGCCTGGTCAGCCGCGAAATGCCCTTCGGCAAATACAAGGGCCGGCTGATCGCCGATCTGCCCGGCAACTACCTCACCTGGTTTGCCCGCGAAGGCTTTCCACCAGGGGAAATCGGCCGGCTGCTGGCGCTGATGCACGAGATCGACCACAACGGCCTGAAGGCCCTCCTGACGCCCTTGCGGCGCCGTGCGGAGGGCTGAATTCGTCGCTTTTCTTACGTTCGAGCGCAATTCAGACAGAAATTTAACAAGCTAGGCACAAAAAAGTTCCTTTGTGAACGACAATGCCGGAGCGTTCCTGGCAACTCGTTGCCGGGGCGTCAACCGGTGATCGGTCAGTTTCGCGCCACAGCGCCACTTTTGTTTGTTGTGATACTGGGACTCCATCGCTTTGTTTTGTTGGTTTGATTAGGAGTCCCTCCATGGGCAAGAAACTTTACGTGGGCAATCTGGCCTACTCCATCCGCGACAACGACCTGGAACAGGCTTTCAGCCAGTACGGTTCGGTCGCCAGCGCCAAGGTCATGATGGAACGCGACAGCGGTCGCTCCAAGGGCTTCGGCTTCGTTGAAATGGGCACCGACGCGGAAGCGCTGGCAGCCATCGAAGGCCTGAACGGCCACGCACTCGACGGCCGCAGCCTGACGGTCAATGAAGCCCGTCCGATGGAGCCCCGTTCGCCCGGCGGCTTCGGCGGTGGCGGCGGCCGCAGCGGCGGTGGCGGTGGCTACGGCGGCGGCGGTGGTGGCGGCTACGGCGGCGGCGGTGGCGGCGGCAATCGCAGCGGTGGTGGCGGCGGCTACGGCGGCGGTGGCCGCGGCGGCTACTGAGCGTTCTTCGCTCACTGCATGAAAGGCTCCTTCGGGGGCCTTTTTGTTTTTCGGCTCAGGCCGGCGCCGGGCCGCCCCAAGGCGGCCTGCGGCCCCCTCGGGCGGCAGCGACCCACACGAAGTGGGGGAGCGTGGGGGCCACGTCAGTGAATCGCCAGGCGCCGCGAGCCGGCCACGATGTCGCTCGGGCGCAGGCCGTAGACCTGCCGGATCGAATGGCTGAAATGGGTCGAGTCGGGATAGCCGGTGTCCAGCGCGATGTCGGTCAGGGTCGCGCTCTGGCGCACGTGGCGCAACAGCCCCCGGGCCCGCTTCCAGGCGCGAAAGGCGCGAAACGGCATGCCGGTCTCCTGCTTGAACAGATGCAGGAAGCGCGAGAAGGACAACTGCACCGCGGCCGCGCAGGCTTCGGCCGAGGTCGCAGCCGCCGGATCTGCATTGATCCGGTCGATGACCTCCCGGATGCGCGCATCGATACACCGCGGCGCCAGCGGCTGGCCGAAGAACAGCGCGTCGAAATCGAAGCGCTCGAAGCTTTCGCGGCCGGACGCCTCGCGCAGCCGGCCGTAGGCCGCGCGAACCTGCTGCACGAAAGCCGGTGCATCGACCGGACCGCAGCGCTGCAACACATCGGGCAGCCGCGCCGGGTCCACCGACTCGGATTCGATCAGCAGGTTCAGGATCAGCCGTTCGTCGCTCGCCACCTGGTGCGGCACCTGCGGCGGCACCACGACCAGCTCGCCGCTTTGCCAGGCGCCGGCACCGATGCGGATGCGCAGCGGCGCCGCTGCGACCGGTGACAGGTAGATGCCGTAGCCGCCCAGGCTGCGTTGCGCCGCCGCGCCGAGCAGGCCGGCGTAGAAAACGCGCTGGCTGGTGAGCCACATGATCCGCTCGCCGTGGCGTTCGCGGCTGTGCGGCGCGACCGCTGTTTGTCGGCTGTCCAAGGTGTTGTCCAACTGTGCCGCCCTGGGGCTTCAGGGCTTCAATGCGCGCCGCAGTTCCGCCGCACACATCGACACCGCGGCATTGGCCTCGTCGAGCAGCCGCCCCATGGTGATGAAGCCGTGGAGCTGGCGCTCGAAACAGACGTAGGTGGCGCGGTTGCCGGCCGCTGTGAGGGCGCGCGCATAGTCCAGGCCTTCGTCGCGCAGCGGGTCGTAGCCGGCCGTCAGCACCAGCGCCGGCGGCAGGCGCGCGAGGTCCTGGTGCAGCAGCGGCGAGGCGCGCCAGTCGAGGTCGTGCCTGGCATCGGTGATGTAGTGGTCGTGGAAGTAGCTGATGGTGTCGCTGGTCAGCACGTAGCCCTGGCCGTTGGTGGTGTGCGAAGCATGGCCGCGGCGCATGTCGGTCGCCGGATAGATCAGCAGCTGGAAGGCGATGGCCAGGTCGCCGGCATCGCGCGCGGCCAGGGCCACGACGGCCGCGAGGTTGCCGCCGGCGCTGTCGCCGCCGACCGCGAGGCGGCCGGCATCGATGCCGAGCGACGCCGCCTGCTGGCGCACCCAGCGCGTGGCGGCCAGCACGTCGTCGACGGCCGCCGGGAAGCGGTGCTCCGGCCCCATGCGGTAGTCGACGGCCACCACCGCGCAGCCGGACAGGTTGGCCAGCTCGCGGCACAGGGTGTCGTGGGTGTCGAGATCGCCGATGACCCAGCCACCGCCGTGGTAGTACACCAGCACCGGCAGGGCCGTGCCCGGCATCGAACCCAGGGGACGGTACAGCCGCAGCGGGATCGGGCCCAGCGGCCCCGGCGCCGCCAGCTCGCGCACTTCGGCCACCTCGCCGGGATCGGGCTGCGAGAAACTGCGCCGCTCCAGGTAGAACTGGCGCGCCTGCGCAGGTGTCAGCGTGTGGGTCGGCGGCACGCCGCGTTCGACCAGCAGGTCGAGATAGGCTTGGGCTTGGGGATGCAGCACAGATGGCTCCAGATGAGGGATTAGAAGGGTTCAGGCCGGCGCCGGGCCGCCCCAAGGCGGCCTGCGGCCCCCTCGGGGGGCAGCGACCCACACGAAGTGGGGGAGCGTGGGGGCCACATTCAGGCGAGGCGCGGCTTGACGAGCGCAGCGGCCTTCTTCGCGTTGCGC
>DASXKG010000474.1:0-3129 GCA_036496965.1 Variovorax sp. | reverse complement strand
CAGCACCAGATCGATGATCTCCCATTTGCAGCGCGTGTCTTCGTCGGCGCACAGCATTCCCTCCAGCTGCGTGCGCACGATGCCCGCGATGGCGTTGAGCCACTGCAGCGCCAGGTTCTGCGGGTAGCGCGGCAGCGCCCTGACCACCACCTCGACCAGCGCCGCCGCCTCGATCAGTCCGGCGGCCGCCGTGAGCGCGCCGAAGCGCATCCAGGCGCCGACCTGCGAGACGAAGGATTCGACCTCGGCCGCCGGCGGCACCTGGGCTTGCGCTTGCGCTTGCGCATCGGCATCGGAAGCCCGGGCCCCATCCCCCATCGCGGCGCCTGGCACGTCGCGCCGGGTGCGCAACCCCACCAGCAGGGTGCGCAACAGCGCCGATGCGTGGATCAGGTAGCTCTTGATCGAGAACGGGTTGGCGCCGGCCAGCGGATCGCCGGGCAGCCCGTCGGCCGGGGGGAAGAACGCGCTCCAGTTCAGCCATTGGCCATCGCCCGAGGATTGGGCGATGCCGACATGCGAATCCGCAAAGAACGCATCGCGCCAGGAAGCCATCGGGCAGGTGGCCGGGTCGCGGTCCAGTTCGGCATAGCACTCGCGCAGCAGGCGGAAGGCGTTTTCGTAGAAGCCGAGCCAGACATGCAGTCCGTGCTCCTCGATCCGACCCGCCGGACCGCGCCCCGAGGCGCCCTTGCCGCCCAGCCGCCAACCTTGCTGATAGACCGTGACCTGGTACTTGCCCTGGTGAACGGGCTGCGTCAACTCGAAGGCCGTGGTGATCGAGGCACAACCGCCGCCGATCACGGCCACCCGAATGGGTCCGTCCCTGCCCATCCTCGCTCCTTGTGGTTCGCCGACAGCCGGCACCGGCTCGGCGCCGGCTGGACGCTATCACGCATCCCGGCAAGACTCAAGGCGCCGTGCGCCACCGGCTATGCCGGCACCGCGTCGATGTGCGGACGATCCCAGTGCCGATGCTTGCCGATGGCGCCGAGGAAGGCCTGGGCGATCGCCGTGGCGGCCGCGAAGTCGCCCAGGTTGGTGACCGGCGTCGCGGCCACCACCACGCCCGGCGGCGCGGCCTGCGGGTCGGCGCCGATGCCGAGCGAGGCCAGCAGCTCGACGCCCTCGCCGACCGCGCAGATGGCCTTGCAATGCTTGTAGGCCTCGAGCACGAAGTGCACCGCGTCGCCGTTCTGCGCCAGCGCCTTCGCGCCCTGCGCACCGGCGGGCAGCAGCACCGCGTCGAACATGACGGACGGCATGTTGACGAAGGTGGCGTCGACGTCGAGCTGGCGCTTGGAGGCGCTGGCGATGGTCCCCAGCCGCGGGCCGACCACCTTGCATTGCGCACCCGCCTGCTCGATGGCCTCGCGGATCGGCTTGAGCGAGGCCGAGTCGACGCCGTCCGCCACCAGGATCGCGACCCTGCGCGTCTTGACCGAGCCGTCGCCGCTGTCCTGCATGCGCAGCGCCGGGGACTCGTCGACCGGCAGGCTGATGCGATGTTCGCGAAAGCCGGCCCGGCCGGCCGCCGCCTTGGCATCGGGCGCATTGATGCCCAGCACTTCGGCCACCCGGCGCGCCAGCTTCTCGTCCACATGCGCCAGGTTGTCCACCATGCGCTGGCGCACGGCCGGCAGCTCGACCTTCGACAGCTCGAAGCGGAAGGCGGCAACGATGTGCTCCTTCTCCACCGCGCTCTGGCTGTTGAAGAACAAGCGCGCCTGCGTGAAGTGGTCGTCGAAGGAAGGACTGCGCCGCCGCACCTTGGGCGGCTCGATCTCATCCGCGAAGGACTGAAAGCCGGCGCTCGCGCCGTCGACCCGGAACTCCTTGCCGAAGGCCAGCGAATTCGGCTCGTAGGCCACCTGGCCGCGGGCGATGGTCTGGCGGTGCATGCCGTCGCGCTGGAAGTTGTGGAAGGGACAGACGCTCTTGTTGATCGGCAGCTCGTGGAAGTTGGCGCCGCCCAGGCGCGAGATCTGGGTGTCGGTGTAGGAGAACAAGCGGCCCTGCAGCAGCGGATCGTTCGTGAAGTCGATGCCCGGCACGATGTGGCCGGGGTGAAAGGCCACCTGCTCGGTCTCGGCGAAGAAGTTGTCCGGGTTGCGATTGAGAACCATCCGGCCGATGCGCTGCACCGGCACCATCTCCTCGGGAATCAGCTTGGTCGGGTCCAGCAGGTCGAAGCCGAGGGCGTGCTCCTTGTCCTGCGGGACCATCTGCACGCCGAGCTCCCATTCGGGGAAGTGGCCGGCCTCGATGGCCTCCCAGAGGTCGCGGCGGTGAAAGTCGGCATCCTTGCCGGCGATCTTCTGCGCCTCGTCCCAGGCCAGGCCGTGGACGCCGAGCTTCGGCTTCCAGTGGAACTTGACGAAATGGCTCTCGCCGTGCGCATTGACGAAGCGAAAGCTGTGCACGCCGAAGCCCTCCATCATGCGCAGGCTGCGCGGGATGGCGCGGTCCGACATGGCCCACATCAGCATGTGCGTGGTCTCGGGCATCAGCGAGGCGAAGTCCCAGAAGGTGTCGTGCGCGCTCGCGGCCTGCGGCATCTCGTGATGCGGCTCGGGCTTCACGGCGTGGATCAGGTCGGGAAACTTCATCGCGTCCTGGATGAAGAACACCGGGATGTTGTTGCCCACCAGGTCGTAGTTGCCCTGGGGGGTGTAGAACTTGACCGCGAAGCCGCGCACGTCGCGCACCGTATCGGCCGAGCCGCGCGAGCCCGCCACGGTCGAGAAGCGCACGAAAACGGGCGTCTTGACCGCCGGGTCCTGCAGGAACTGCGCTGCCGTGAACTGCGACATCGACTTGTAGACCTCGAAATAGCCGTGCGCGGCCGATCCGCGCGCATGCACCACGCGCTCCGGGATGCGCTCATGGTCGAAGTGGGTGATCTTCTCGCGCAGGATGAAGTCTTCGAGCAGGGTCGGACCCCGCACGCCGGCTTTCAGCGAGTTGTGGTTGTCCGGGATCTGCAGGCCCTGGTTGGTCGTGAGCTGGGCCGGGTTGTCGACGCTGGATGCGGCCAGCTGATCCTGCTTGGCCTGGGCGGTGTCAGCCGGCTTGGGGCGACGGCCTGTCGTCGCCCGGGTCTGTGAAGTCATCTGGTTTCCTTGGCTT
>DASXKG010000473.1:0-9156 GCA_036496965.1 Variovorax sp. | reverse complement strand
ATGCGCACGCGCAGCGACTACCTCTCGACCGAGTTCAACTGCCCGACTTGCGTGCGTGTCGGCGCGCTGGCGCGCGTGGTCGACGGCGTCGACGCGGTGCGCAAGGCGGCCCGCGAGGAACTTCAGATGGGCGCCGATCAGATCAAGATCATGGCCTCGGGCGGTGTTGCCTCGCCCACCGACCCGGTCGGAGCCTGGGGCTATGCCGAGGACGAAATCCGCGCCATCGTGCAGGAAGCGCGGGCCCGCGGCACCTACGTGCTGGCCCATGCCTACACGGCCGAGGCCATCTCGCGCGCGGTGCGCTGCGGCGTGCGCACCATCGAGCACGGCAACCTGGTCGATGCCGAGACCGCGGCGCTGATGGCCGAAGCCGGCGCCTACGCGGTCCCGACCCTGGTCACCTACGATGCGCTGACCAGCGAGGGTGAGAGCCTGGGCCTGCCGAAGGAAAGCGTGGCCAAGGTGGCACTGGTGCGCGAGGCCGGCCTGCGTTCGCTGGAGATCTTCAAGGCGGCGGGCGTGAAGATGGGTTTCGGGTCCGACCTGCTGGGCGAATCGCAGCGCCTGCAAAGCAACGAATTCCGTCTGCGCGCCGAGGTGCTGTCGCCCGCCGAGGCCGTGGCCAGCGCGACGGTCGTCGGCGCCGAAGTGCTCGGAATGAGCGATCGCCTCGGGCGCCTGGTGCCCGGCGCCTACGCCGACATCCTGGTCGTGGACGGCAATCCGCTGCGCGATATCGCCTGCCTGCTCGGGCAGGGCGAGCACATCCCGCTGGTCATGAAGCAGGGGGCTGTGCAGTTCGACGAGCTGGATCTCTAGCGCCTGCCGCCCTGACTCCCAGCTTCACAAGGGCAGCCGCGCGCTGCTCTTGACCTCTTCCATCACCGCGTAGGTCCGCGTCTCGCGCACGCCGGGCAATTGCCACAGCACGGTGCCGGCGAAGTCGCGGTAGGCCGCCATGTCGGCCATGCGGGTCTTGAGCAGGTAGTCGAAGCCCCCGGCCACCATGTGGCATTCCATGATCTCGTCGCGCACCTGCACCGCCGCCTTGAATTCGTCGAACACGTTGGGCGTGGTGCGGTCGAGCAGCACCTCGACGAAGACGGTGAAGCCGCGGCCCAGCTTGTGCGGATCGAGCCGGGCTTCGTAGCCGAGGATGAAGCCGTCGCGCGTGAGGCGCTGCACGCGGGCCAGCACCGCGGTGGGCGACAGCGCGACCGCCTCGGCCAGCTTGAGATTGGAGATGCGGCCGTCCTCCTGAAGAATCTTCAAGATTTTGAGGTCGATCCGATCGAGATCGGTGGCTGGAATTGGCGTCAACTAGTGGATTATCCGGCCGATATATCAAAATTTGGCGAATAACTCAGCGACCGAAGGGCGAACATCGATCCCAGCCGATCCACGGAGTCCACACCATGCGCCTGCCCATTCCCTACCGGCCCGAGGCCGACATCGTCTCCCATCGCCTCGCGTCGCTGCAGGGTGCGCTCGACTGGCCCGCCGCGGTTCAGTGCGCCACGCCCTGGGTGCACGCCGTGCGCGACCGCCCGCCGCCGTTCTGGGCCATGGAAAGCCTGCTGCGCGAATATCCGATCTCCAGCGCCGAGGGCCTGGCGCTGATGCGGCTGGCCGAAGCGCTGTTGCGCGTGCCCGACGCCGAGACCGCGATCGCGCTGACCGCCGACCAGCTCGGCCGGGCCGATTTCGGGGGCAGCGCCGATTCGGCGCTGGCGCGCCTGTCGTCCTCGGCGATCGCGCTGTCGAAGAAATTCCTGCCCCATGTGGCGGCCGAGTCGGGCGAGGCCGAACCCGGCCCGGGCCTGATCGCGCGCCTCGGCGCCCGCACGGTGGTGGCGGCCACCTTGCGGGCGGTGCAGCTCCTGGGGCGGCAGTTCGTGCTGGCCCAGACCATCGGGGAAGGCGTGGCGGAAGCCCGTTCGGCGCACCGCAAGCAGGCCGCGCTGCGCTTCAGCTACGACATGCTGGGCGAGGGCGCGCGCACCGATGCCGACGCCCTGCGCTATCTCGAGAGCTACGCCGATGCCATCCGCTCGATTGCTGCCGGGGCCGAGCGAGGGGGCACGCCGGAGCAGAACGACGGCATCTCGATCAAGTTGAGTGCGCTGCATCCGCGCTACGAGGACGCCCAGCACGAGCGCGTGATGGGCGAACTCGTCCCCCGGGTCTGGCGCCTGTGCCTGCTGGCGGCGGACGCGAACCTGAATCTCACGATCGATGCCGAGGAGGTCGACCGGCTCGAACTCTCGCTGGACGTGTTCGAGGCGCTGGCCGCGCAAGTCGCGGCCCAAAAGCCGGCCTGGCGCGGTTTCGGGCTGGCGCTGCAGTCCTACCAGACGCGGGCGCTGGAGCTGGTCGAGCATGTGATCGTGCTGGCCCGCAAGTACCGCCTGCGCCTGATGTGCCGCCTGGTCAAGGGCGCCTACTGGGATGCCGAGATCAAGCGGACGCAGGAGCTGGGCCTGCCGCACTACCCGGTGTTCACCCACAAGCACCACAGCGACCTGAGCTACCTGGCCTGCGCGCGCGCATTGCTGGCCGCGCCGGATGCGGTCTATGCGCAGTTCGCCACCCACAACGCCGGCACCATTGCCGCAATCCTGCAGATGGGCGAAGGCGGCGCCGGGTTCGAGCTGCAGCGGCTGCACGGCATGGGCGAGGGCGTCTACCGCGAAGTGATGAAGGCCACCCCGGTGCCGGTGCGGGTCTACGCGCCGGTCGGCCGGCACAAGGATCTGCTGGCCTACCTGGTGCGCCGGCTGCTGGAGAACGGCGCCAATTCCTCCTTCGTGAACCAGCTCGGCGACGTCTCGGTCGCCATCGAGGAGCTGCTGGTGTCCCCGCTCTGGCTGGACTCCAGCGCCTCGCTGCCATTGCCGCCGCAGCTCTACGGAGCGCCGCCCGCGCGGCCGAACAGCACCGGCCTCGACCTGGCGGTGCAGGCGATGCGCGCGCCGCTCCTGGAGGCCCATGCCGCGACCGGGGTGCCGGCCGTGCCTGAATCCGATGCCGCGGGCGCGGCCGATGCGGTCGCGGCATCTGGCGCCGCCTGGCGCAGCTGGGCCCGCATACCGGTCGCGCAGCGCGCCGCCCTCCTGCGCCGCGCGGCCGATGCGCTGCAGTCGGCGCTGCCGCGCTTCTGCGCGCTGCTGGTCAAGGAAGCCTTCAAGACCTGGGGCGATGCGATTTCGGAGGTCCGCGAGGCGGTCGATTTCCTGCGCTACTACGCGGACGAGGCCGAGCGGATCATGCAGCCGGTGGCGCTGCCCGGACCGACCGGTGAAAGCAACGAACTGCGCCTGACGGGACGCGGTCCCTGGGTGTGCATCAGTCCCTGGAATTTCCCGCTGGCCATCTTTCTCGGCCAGGTCGCGGCCGCCCTCGCCACCGGCAACACGGTGCTGGCCAAGCCGGCCGAGCAGACGCCGGCGGTCGCCGCCGAGGCGGTGCGGCTGCTGCACGCGGCCGGCGTGCCGGCCGCCGCGCTGCAACTGCTGCACGGCCCCGGCGAAACGGTGGGCGCCGCGCTGGTCGCGGCGCCGGGCGTGGCCGGCGTGGTGTTCACCGGCTCGACCGCGGTCGCGAAGATCATCCACCGCGCGCTGGCCGCCAAGGACGGCCCGATCGTGCCGCTGATCGCCGAGACCGGCGGCATCAACGCAATGCTGGTCGATTCCAGCGCGCTGCCCGAGCAGGTGGTCGATGCGGTGGTGCAGAGTGCCTTCCGCTCGGCGGGCCAGCGCTGTTCGGCGTTGCGGCTGCTGCTGGTCCACGAGGCCATCGCCGATGGCGTGATCGAGATGATCCGGGGTGCGGCCAGCGAGCTGCGCACCGGCGATCCGGCACTGCTCGCCACCGACCTCGGCCCGGTCATCGACCGCGAGGCCTTCGACGGCATCCGGCGCCAGATCGAACGGCTGGACGCCGAGGCGCTGGCGCGCGTCAGCGAACCGGCGCAGCAGCCGCCCGCCGGCGCCAACCTGATCGCGCCCCATGCCTACGAAGTGCCGGCTATCGAGAGCGTGAGGAGCGAGATCTTCGGCCCGGTGCTGCAGATCGTGCGCTGGTCGGGCGATCCGCAGGCGCTGATCGAACAGGTCAACCGGCTCGGATTCGGCCTGACGCTGGGCATCCAGACGCGCATCGACAGCCGCGCCCAGGCGCTGGCGGCCGCCGCCCACGTGGGCAATGTCTATGTCAACCGCAACATCATCGGCGCCGTGGTCGGGGTCCAGCCCTTCGGTGGCGAAGGACTCAGCGGAACCGGTCCGAAGGCGGGCGGCCCGCACTACCTGCCGCGCTTCTGCGCGGAGCGGACGCTCACCATCAACACGACCGCCGCGGGCGGCAATGCGGCCTTGCTTGCCGCTATCGCATAACCTGCCGCTGTCGCGCGCATAGGCCATGGCGCGGCGGCATTTGCGGGCCTATCGTCGCGGCACCCATTCAACAACAAGGTTTCGCATGAGTTCCGAGCTCTCCTATGTCCAGCCGACCGCCAACAGCCCCTGGGGCACCTACCTGTCGCAGGTCGACCGCGTCGTCCCCTACCTGGGCGAACTGGCGCGCTGGGCCGAGACCCTCAAGCGCCCCAAGCGGGCCCTGATCGTCGACGTGCCGATCGAGATGGACGACGGCTCGATCGCCCATTTCGAGGGCTACCGGGTGCAGCACAACCTGTCGCGCGGACCGGGCAAGGGCGGCGTGCGCTTCCATCCGGACGTCACGCTCGAGGAAGTCATGGCCCTGTCGGCCTGGATGACGGTGAAGACCGCCGCGGTCAACCTGCCCTACGGTGGCGCCAAGGGCGGTATCCGGGTCGACCCCAAGAAGCTGACGCAAAAGGAACTGGAGAAAGTCACGCGCCGTTACACCAGCGAGATCGGCATCATCATCGGCCCGCACAGCGACATCCCGGCGCCGGACGTCAACACCAACGCCCAGATCATGGCCTGGATGATGGACACCTATTCGATGAACGTCGGCGGCACCGCCACCGGCGTGGTCACCGGCAAACCGCTGCACCTGGGCGGCTCGCTGGGCCGCGTCAAGGCCACCGGCCGGGGCGTGTTCGTCACCGGGCGCGAAGCGGCGCGCCGCCTCGGGCTGGAACTGCGCGGCGCGCGCATCGCGGTGCAGGGCTTCGGCAACGTGGGTTCGGTCGCGGCCGAACTGTTTGCCGAGGCGGGCGCGAAGATCGTCGCGGTGCAGGACCACACCGGCACCGTGGTCAACGACAACGGGCTCGACCTGGCGAAATTGGTGCCGGTATCGCGCACGCCGGCCGGCGCGGTCAGCTTCAAGGGCGGCGAGGTGATCCCCAACGAGCAGTTCTGGGACGTGGCCTGCGACATCCTCATTCCGGCGGCGCTCGAAGGCCAGATCACCGCCGAGCGGGCCCAGAAGACCAAGGCCAAGCTGGTGCTCGAAGGCGCCAACGGCCCCACCGTGCCGATGGCCGACGACATCCTGGCCGAACGCGGCGTGCTGGTCGTGCCCGACGTGATCTGCAATGCCGGGGGCGTGACGGTCAGCTATTTCGAATGGGTGCAGGACTTCTCGTCCTTCTTCTGGGACGAGGACGAGATCAACGTGCGGCTGGACCGCATCATGATGAACGCGCTCCACCAGATCTGGGACACGGCCGACAAGCACAAGATCAGCCTGCGCACCGCGACATTCGCGGTGGCTTGCGAGCGCATTCTGATGGCACGCCAGGAACGCGGCTTGTATCCTTGACTCGCCCCCAGGCAAGGGAACGCTGGCACCGAAGCTTTGTCCAAGGGGGGCCGCCGGCCGGCGGTTTGCCCTAGGATCCAGCGTTCCGTCCCTCCCATGCCCCTCATGCGTTTTCCGCTTCGCCGCAGCGCCGCCCTGGCGCTGTCGCTTTCCTTCCTCCTCGCCGGTTGCGGCGTCGGCACGACCAAGCCGGTGTCCTACGAGCCGGAATCCTTCAATTCCACCACCACCCACACGCGCAGCTATGCGGCCAGCGAGGCCCAGACCTGCGAGGCCGCGCGGCGCGCGCTGCTCAGCCAGGGCTACATGATCAGTGTGGTCAAATCCGACGTGGTCACCGGTCGCAAGAGCTTCCAGCCCGCGTCCGAGGTGCACGTGGAAGTCGAATTCAACGTCGTCTGCGCGCGCGAAGGCATCCGCAAGGACGGTTCGCGCAGCAGCATCGCGTTTGCCAGCGCGCTGCAGGACCGCTATGCGGTCAAGAAGGTGAACAACTCCGCCAGTGTCGGCGTCGGCGCCTTCGGCTCGCTGTCGCTGCCGTTTTCCTCCAGCGACGACGCAATGGTGAAGATCGCCAGCGAAACGCTCACCGACGACCGGCTCTACGACCGCTTTTTCGGCCTGCTGGATCGTTTCCTGCCGGAAGCGGTGGCCGGGATTCCGGCCGATCCGCCGCCAGCTGCATCGTCAGCGCCCGCCAAGCCGGCCGTGGCCCCCGCCGCCGCCACGCCTGCGGCGGATCCCCTGGGGCCCGCCCCGCGGGCCGACCCGGCGCCCCAGGCGGCAGCGGCCTCCACCCCGGGCTGACCGGCCGTTTTCAGGTCGAGGCGCCGATCCGCGCGCTGCTTTCCGCCAGCGCGGCTTGCAACTGTTCGACCGTGAAGGGCTTCTGCAGCCATGCCGCGCCGGCGACCGGTGTCGCCGGCGGTGGCCTGCCGGTGGCGAAGATGATCTCCACCCGAAAGCGCCCGCGCAGGCTTTCCGCCAGGTCCAGACCCGACAGCGCCGGCAGGCCGATGTCGATCATCAGCACATCGAAGGCGTTCTCGAGGAAGCGGTCCTTGGCCATTTCGGCGCTCCGCACGCCGGTTGCCCAGTGGCCGAGCAGCTGCAGCATTTCCACGGTGGCTGCCAGCGTGTCGGGGTCGTCCTCCACGACCAGCACCCGCAGTGCTTTCGCGCCCTTGCCCGGATGTTGCGCAGCGTTGACCATAAAAAGGCGAATGTAGCGGCAGACCGCCTCGCGCGGCTTTCCGCCGGCGCGATTTCGCACGTAGGAAAAGATGCCCTTGCCGCTTGGTGCCCAGGCTGCTTTGTGCGATTCTCCGGCCCATGATCAGGATCGGAACGCTCTGTTACGTGGACCCGACCTGCCTGGCGAGCCCGATGACCCGCCAAGCGGTCAGCCGGATCGTCGAGGTGGTCGCGGGGCCTTACGAGGCACCCGACGCGAGCTATCTGCCGGGCACCTACTACGACGTGAATTTCGAAGGCTGGACCTTCTACTGCCGCAGCGACAAGCTGCGGCCGATCTCAGACCCCGGCGCCGAGGTGTCGGAGGCTTTCTACAGCGAGATCGAGCGAGTCGCGTAGGCCGGCAGCCCTCAGCGCGCCAGCGTCGACTTGCCGAACAGGCTCTCGATCAGCTCCACCGCCACCTCGGCGGTGCGGTTGCGCACGTCCAGCGCAGGGTTGAGTTCGACCACGTCGAGCGAGCCGAGGCGGCCGGTGTCGGCCACCATCTCCATGCACAGCTGCATCTCGCGCCAGGTCGGGCCGCCGCGCACGCCGGTGCCCACGCCCGGCGCGTAGTCCGGGTCGAGGCAGTCCAGGTCGAAGCTCACATGCAGGTGCGTGTCCTCGTCCAAGTCCTGCAGGGCCTCGGTCATGGTGGTGCGCATGCCGTGTTCGTCGATATGGCGCATGTCGAACACATGCAGGCCGAGGGCGCGGATGGCGGCCTTCTCCTCGGCGTCGACGCTGCGGATGCCGATGAAGCGGATCGCGTCGTGCTCGACGGCCGTGCGCTCGCCGCTCCAGCCGGTCAATGCGGCCGGTCCGTGGCCGAGCAGGCACGAGACCGGCATGCCGTGCAGGTTGCCGCTCGGGCTGGTGGTCTCGGTGTTGACATCGGTGTGTGCGTCGAACCACAGCACGCGCAGCTTCTGCCCGCGCCGGCGCACATGCCATGCGACGGCGCTGATCGAGCCGACGGCGATGCAATGGTCGCCGCCCAGCAGCACGGGCATGCGGCCCGCGCCGAGCGCCTGGTCGACCGCTTCGTAGACCAGGCGATTCCAGGCGACGACTTGGTCCAGATGGCGCAGCCCCTCGGCCGGAACGTCCCAGGGCGTGGCCGGTCCGGCCAGGTTGCCGCGGTCCACGATGCGAAAGCCCTGGCGCGCCAGCGTCCCGGCGAGGTCGGCCACGCGCAATGCGTCGGGGCCCATGCCCGCGCCGCGCGTGCTCGCGCCGATGTCGGTGGGTGCGCCGATCAGTTCAAGGGTGCCGTTCATTCGCTGTGCTCCGTGGCGGAAGTCGAGGCCGCTACGGTACACGCAGCGGCGACGCCTTGGCTGGCCGATGGCGACGTCATGCGCTGCGCTCGCGCAGGCCGAGCACCCGCCAGGCCAGCCGCGTCAGCTCGGCCACGACCTCTTCCGGCGCCAGCCGGCCGTCGGGCCGGTACCAGCTGTAGAGAAAGCCGGGCAGGCTGCAGGCGGCGAGCGCGGTGATCCTGGTCTCGCGGAAGTCGAGCTCTCCATCGCGGCGCGCCTGCTCGAGCAGGGCGCACAGCCGGTCGTAGAAATGATGGGCGAGCTTTTGCTGCGCGGCCCGGTATTCGGGGCGATAGACCTGCGGTTCCTTGTAGGGAAAGAAGGCGCAGGGATGGTGCGCGACCGTGGCGCGGATCAGCCGCTCGATGCCTTCCTTGACCTTCTCCACGGCGCGGCGCGCGTCGTCGGGCGCGAAGTCCATCGTGGTCAGGCAATCGACCGTGGGCCGCCACGACAGCGTCTCGAAGATCTCCTGCTTGTCCCGAAAGTAGTAGTAGACGAAGGGCTTGGTGACGTCGAGCGCGCGCACGATCTGCGCCATCGTGGTGTTGGCATAGCCCTGGGCGGCGAAGAGGCGCGCGGCGGCCTGCAGGATGCGCTCGCGCTGCACGTCGGTGCCCGCGGTGGCGGCGCGCTGGCGTCCGGTGCGCTGCGGCATCTCGGAGCGCCCCGCCGATGCAGCGCGGCGTCGAGAGGGTTTGTGCGGTGTCGCCTTGGTTCTACCCATGGGTAGGATTGTTGGTGCACCATGGCGACGCTGGCAAGCAGCCAGGTCCTATCGATAACCCTGGGAGAGTGACGCCATGGACACCAACCGGCTTCCCGATCGCCCGCAGCA
>DASXKG010000472.1:0-3656 GCA_036496965.1 Variovorax sp. | reverse complement strand
TTTCCCGGGGTGTCGGCATGTCGGGCGGCGGCGCCCGCGTCCCCTGTGACGGGGACAGACGCGCCGGCCCGGGTTGCGGACACTGCCGACCATGAAATTGTGGTGGCAATCGACCGTCGACTACGCCCGGCATCCGTCGTTCGTGGCGGCGCTCGAGCGCCATGCCAGCCGCGTGGCCTCGGCCGGCACGACGCTGACTTTCCATGGAATGGATGCCGATCTCGGTCACGGCCTGCCGCAGGCCGACGTGATCCTGTCGCCGGCGGTGTTCACCAGCGTGGTGGTGCCGCTGTTCATGCGCAACCTGCGCAAGGCCCAGCAGCAGGGCTGCGACGCCTTCATCATCGGCACCTTCGCCGAACCGGCGCTGCGCGAACTGCGCTCGCTGGCGGACATCCCGGTCGTCTCCGCCTTCGAGGCCAGCGTGCTGGCCGGCTGCAGCGTGGCGCCGCGCATCGCGCTGGTGACCCTGAGCGAGCAGACCGTGCCCTATCTCGAAGCCTCGATCGAGCGACACCGGCTGGCGACGCGGATCAGCGGCATCCGGCTGGTCGACCGGGAGATGGTCGAGACTTCGCTCGATGAGCAGTTTGCCGCCCCCGAGCCCTACCTGGAGCGCTTCCGTGCCGCGGCGCGGCTGGCGATCGCCGACGGCGCCGACGCCGTGATCCCGGCCGAGGGCGTGGTCGCCACGATCGTCGGTATCACCGGACTGCGCGAGATCGACGCGGTGCCGGTGATCGATGCGGTCGGCGTCTCGATCCTGGCCGCCGAGCACGCGGTCATCCTGAAGGAGCGGCTCGGCCTGCAGGCCAGCCGCCGCCGTGCCTATACCCGCCCCTCCCCCGCCGCCATGGCTGCCCTGGGTCCGCTCTGGACCGGAGAATCAAGATGACACTCACCACTGCCCAGCGCGAGGCCGGAAGGCCGATCGACTGGATGTCCCGTTCACAGCTGCGCGACCTGGTCGCCTTCGTCGCCGGCGGCGGCAGCGGCATCGGCGAGGCCACGGCGCGGGTGCTGGCCGCCAACGGCGCCGCGGTGGTGGTGGCCGACGTGCGCCGCCCGATGGCCGAGCGGGTCGCCGCCGACATCGAGCGCGAGGGCGGCCAGGCCCTGGCGCTGGCGATGGACGTCTCGCTGCAGCCGGACATCGATGCCGCGCTCGAACAGGCCGTCGGCCGCTTCGGCAAGCTCGACATCCTTGTCAACTCTGCCGGCGTGATCCGCCCGGCCGAGCTCGAAACCCTGTCGCTCGACGAATGGCGCCGCTCCTTCCTGGTCAATGTCGACGGTGCGCTGATGCTGGCGCGCAGCGCACTGCCGCACCTGCGGCGCAGCAGCAAGGCGGCGATCGTGAACGTCTCTTCCCTGGCCGGTGGCCGCGGCTATCCGAACGGCGGCGCCTACGGTCCGAGCAAGGCGGCGCTGATCTCGCTGACGCGGCAGATGGCGCTGGAATGGGCGCCGCATGGCGTGCGCGTGAACGTGGTCAGCCCGGGCACCATCGACACGCCGCTGTCGCGCGACAACATGACGCCGAAATCGATCGCCGACCGCGAGGGCCGCATTCCGCTCGGCCGGCTCGCGCATCCGGGCGAGGTCGCAGACCTGATCGCCTTCCTGGCCTCCCCGGCCGCTTCCTTCATCACCGCGCAGGACATCAACTGCGACGGTGGCCTGTCGCAGAGCCTGATGGCGCAGAAGTTCCACGCCAATGCCTGAGTTCACCCGCCAACCACAAGACCGGAGATCCACCCCCATGCCATCCACCCGCAGGCACGCACTCGCGGCCGCCGTCGCGCTTTCGCTGTTCACGTTCGGCACCTTGCCGGCCGGCGCCGCCGAGGAACTGCCGATCGGCATCTTCAACGCCACCTCCGGCACCTTCGCCTTCGGCGGCGTGCCGATCCAGAACGGCATGCGGCTGGCGCTCGAGGAGGCCAACCAGAAGGGCCTGCCGGGCGGCAACAAGATCAAGATCCTCGAAGGCGACACCGCCGCCGACAAGGCGCAGGCGATCGCGCTGGCGAGCCAGTTCGGCCGCCGCGACCACGCCCTGATGATCATGGGGCCGACCAACAGCTTCGAGGCGATCGCCGCCGGCCCGGTGGTCAACGAACTGGAGATGCCGATGTTCGCGATCGGCTCGTCGAACGCGATACTGGCGACCGGGCCCTGGTCGTTCAAGGTGCAGGCCCAGGCGGTCGACATCATGGGCTTCCTGGCCAAGTACGTGGCCGAGAAGTCCGGCATCAAGAAGATCGCGCTGGTGTACGACCAAGGCAGCGACGGCATCATCGAGCAGAAGAACGCCTTCCGCGATGCGGTCAAGGCCGGCGGCGTCACGATCGACTCGGAGAACGGCATCCTGACCACCGAGTCGAACTTCCTCGCCCTGGCCACCAAGCTGGCCTCGAGCGACATCGACGCGGTCTATGTGGGCGCGCCGCCCGAGATCACCGCCAACCTGGCAATCCAGCTGCGCCAGGCCGGGCTGCCGGCCAAGGTGCGCATCGTCGGGCCATCGTCGCTGGCCTCGCAGAAATACATCAAGACCGGCGGCTCGGCGGTCGAGGGCTCGATCATCATCGCCGACTATGCGGTCAACAGCACCAACCCGCTCAACGCCGCCTTCGTCGCCGCCTACAAGGCGCGCTACAAGGAGACGCCGGACAACTGGGCCGCGATGGGCTACACCCTGGCGCAGATCGGCGTGCAGGCGGTGCGCAACGCCGGCCCGGCGCCCGATCGCGCCAAGGTGCGCGCCGAACTGGAGAAGATCAACAACGTGCCGGTCGTGATGGGCAACGGCATGTGGATCAAGGACAAGGACCGCCATCCGACGTACGGCGGCGTGATGCTGACGGTCAAGAACGGCGACCTGGCACTGCTGCCCTGATTTTCCCCCCAAAGGCCGTAGCCATGCGACTCCTTTCCACCGAAGCGTCTTCGCAGGCCGGCGGCCCGATCACCGAGGCCAGCGAGCGCTTCGACCCCTTCGATCCGGCCTACGTGCTGGACCCGTACCCTGAGCTGGCGCAGCTGCGCGGCAGCGAGCCGGTGTTCTTCTCGGCCGCGATCGGCTCCTGGGTGGTGACGCGCTTCGACACCATCAAGGCGATCCTGCGCGACACGAAGCGCTACTCGGCGATGATCGCCTCCGACCCGCTGACGCCGCTGTGCCCGCATGCGCGGCAGATCATCACCAGTTCGGAATTCAACGTCCCGCCGCTGCTGGTCAACAACGACCCGCCGAGCCATCCGCACTACCGCGCCTTCTTCGGTGCGCCGCTGCAGCGCGAGCGGTTGCAGGCGCTGCAGCCGTTCATTCGCGCCACGGTGGAAGCGCACGTGGCGCGCCTGGCGGCCGGTCCGTCGCCGGCCGACCTCGTGGCGGCGCTGACCTGGGACGTGCCGGCGCTGGTGCTGTTCCGCCTGCTCGGCGTGCCGCCGGAGGACGTGCCCAAGGTCAAGCACTGGGCCTCGAGCCGGGTGGTGATGACCTGGGGCCGACCGAGCGAAGGCGAGCAGGTCCAGCTCGCCGGCGAGGCGGTCGAGTACTACCGCTATGCCATCGACCTGGTGCGGCGCAAGGCCGAGGCGCCGCAGGACGACTACCTGAGCGACCTGGTGCGACTGCGCGACGGCGACGA
>DASXKG010000471.1:0-3960 GCA_036496965.1 Variovorax sp. | reverse complement strand
ACCAGGCCAAATGCGAAGGTCGCAATCGCGTCGTCGGACCGAGGGATTGAACACCCCCGAAGCGCCTGCGGCGCCTCCCCCTCGAAGGGGGCGATACCAGCGGCCCGGCAAAGCCGGTTCCGCGGTATCCCTGGCCCTTGGCTGCGCCGCTTTCACGCGTCGCTCGCCACGCCATAGCTTGGCGCGACACAGTAGATGTCCATGAAAGCTACCGCACTCATCGCCGAAGACGAACCCCTGCTGGCACAGGCGCTGCGCGCCGAACTGGCCGCTGCCTGGCCGGAGCTCGACGTGGTGGCCAGCGTCGGCGACGGCGCCAGCGCGGTGCGTGAGGCGCTGCGCCTGAAGCCGCAGGTGCTCTTCTTCGACATCCGTATGCCGGGTCTGGACGGGCTCGGCGCCGCGGCCGAGCTGGCCGACAGTTGGCCGGCCGACGAGACGCCGATGCCGCAACTGGTCTTCATCACCGCCTACGACGAGTACGCGGCGCGCGCCTTCGAGGCCGAGGCGGTCGACTATGTGCTCAAGCCGGTGCAGCCCGGGCGGCTGCGCCGGTCGGTGGCACGGCTGAAGCAGGCGCTGGCCGCGCAGGAGCCCGTCGATGCGGCGCCGGCCGCAGCGCTCGAGCAGTCCCTGGCTCAATGGCGCCAGCTGCTGGCTGCAGCCGGAAGCGGCGGCGCACTGGCCGCCGCCGCGCCGCTCAAGTTCATCGCCACCAGCGACGCCGGCGGCACCACGGTGCGCATGGTGCCGATCGACGAGGTGCAGTACTTCGAGGCCGCGGACAAGTACGTGCGCGTGCTCACCGGCAGCCACGAATACCTGATCCGCACACCCCTGAAGCAGCTCCTGCCGCAGCTCGACGGCGAAGTTTTCTGGCAGGTTCACCGCGCGGTGGTCGTGCGCAGCAGCGCCATCGAATCGGTGCATCGCGACGAAGCGGGCAAGCAGCACCTGCTGCTGCGCGGACGCAGCGAGAAGATCCCGGTGAGCCGCCTCTATGCCCACCTGTTTCGCGCCATGTAGCCAACAAAAAGCCGGCCTCGGGGGCCGGCTCGGGCATTCAGGCGCTGGCGCGCCCGGCGTTCGTCAGTAGCGGCGATAGTAGCCGTGCGGGCCGTAGTAGCCCGGGTGGCAGTAGCGCGGACCGCCGTGGTAGTACACGGCCGCCGGCGGCGCGTAATAGACCGGTGCCGGACCGTAGTACACCGGCGGCGGCGCGTAGTAGGCCGGCGCCGGCGGGTAGTAGGCCGGGGCCGCATAGACGGGCCCGCCGATGCCGATGGCCAAGCCCGGCACGGCCACGCCGACCGAAACGCCGACCGCGGCGCTGGCGCTGGCGGTGGCGAACAGGGCGCCCGCCGCAACCGCCGCACCGGCGGCCCATTTGAAGAGAGTGGAACGTGAGACGTTCATGATGAATCTCCTGTTGGGGCGGTCATCCAACCGCCCATGTGTGTATTGAACGCGCCAGCTGTGAAGGCGGTGTACGCCCCCACGTGAAGAGCGTTGCCAAAAGTAACGCCGCGAGGCGCCACCTAGAATGACCCAATGACTTCCCCTGCAGACATCGAACCCGCCAAGCCTAGCAACTTTTTGCGCCATGTGATCGAAAGCGACCTCGAACAGGGTACCTATTCCGCACGTAAATGGGGCGGAAGCCCGGGGGACGCAGCCCACCACGCCCATGGCATGCAGGATCCGGCGCGGGTGCGCATGCGCTTTCCCCCGGAACCCAACGGCTATCTGCACATCGGCCATGCCAAGAGCATCTGGCTGAATTTCGAGCTGGCGCGCGAATACGGCGGCGTGTGCCACCTGCGCTTCGACGACACCAATCCCGAGAAGGAAGAGCAGGAATACGTCGACGCGATCCGCGATGCCGTGGCGTGGCTGGGTTACGACACTGTGCTGTCCGACAACCCCCAGGCACCCGGCCAGGCCGCCGAGCATGTGTATTTCGCCAGCAACTACTTCGACTTCATGTACCGGGCGGCCGAGTACCTGGTCGGCGCCGGCCTGGCCTACGTCGACGAGCAGAGCGCCGATGAAATCCGTCTCACCCGTGGCGATTTCAATACACCCGGCACCGACAGCCGCTTCCGCAACCGATCGCCGGAAGACAACCTGGCCCGGCTGCGGGCGATGCGCGACGGCCAGCTCGAAGACGGCGCCGCGGTGTTGCGCGCGCGCATCGACATGGCCAGCCCCAACATCAACATGCGCGATCCGGCGCTCTACCGCATCCGGCGCGCCACGCACCACAACACCGGCGACAAGTGGTGCATCTATCCGATGTACACCTTCGCCCATCCGATCGAGGATGCGCTGGAACAGATCACGCACAGCTTCTGCACCCTCGAGTTCGAGGACCAGCGGCCCTTCTACGACTGGCTGCTCGACCGGCTGGCCGAAGGCGGCCTGATCGCCTCCCCGCATCCGCGCCAGTACGAGTTCGCGCGCCTGAACGTCACCCATGTGATCACCAGCAAGCGCCGGCTGCGCCAGCTGGTCGAGGAAGGCCATGTCGATGGCTGGGACGATCCGCGCATGCCCACCCTCGCCGGCCTGCGCCGGCGCGGCTACACGCCGGACGCCCTGAAGCTGTTCTGCGAGCGCTCCGGCGTCACCAAATCGGGCGGCTGGATCGACTACGCGAGCCTCGAGGCCGCGCTGCGCGACACGCTGGACCCGATCGCGCCGCGCGCGATGGCGGTGCTCGATCCGGTCAGGCTCGTGCTCACGAACTGGGACGAACTGATGGGCGAAGGCTTCCTGGACGACTGCACCGCCCCCATGCACCCGCACCATCCGGAGATGGGTCAACGCAGCTTCAAGATCGGCCGCGAAGTGTGGATCGAGCGCAGCGACTACGAGGACGTGCAGCCCAAGGGCTTCTTCCGCCTGTTCCCCGGCAACAAGGTGCGCCTGAAATATGGCCACACCATCGAATGTACCAGCGGCACGCGGGACGGCGACGGCAGGCTGCAGGAGGTCCAGGCCCGGCTGGTGCCCGACACCAAGAGCGGCACCCCGGGGGCCGATGCCATCAAGGTCAAGGGCAACATCTCCTGGGTGGCGGCCGCGGACGCCCTGCAGGCCGAGGTGCGCCTGTACGAACGCCTGTTCGCGGCGGCGCAGCCCGGCAGCGGCGAGTTGCAGGACGAACTGAACCGCGACAGCCTGGTGACCTGCAAGGCTTATGTGGAGCCCTCCCTGGGGAGTGCCACGGAAGGCGGCTTGGGCTTCCAGTTCGAGCGCCACGGCTACTTCGTGCTGGACTGCAAAGCCATGGCCACCGGCCAGCGCGTGTTCAATCGCGCGGCGGGCATGAGGGACAGCTGGGGCAAGTGAGGCCGGGATGATGGGGTGAGCCGCAAGGCCGCATTTACGGCTCATCTGATGAGCCGTAAATGCTAAAATCCGGCTCATGCGCACATCCACACGCTACATCTGGCAGCACGCCCGATGGCCGCAGCTGCATTTCCGACTGGCCGCGGCGGGCCCGGCCCTGCTGCAGGCGCGAGCTCGTCAGGGCGAGGTCGCCGGCATGGCGCAAGCCATCGGCTTGCCCGACATGCAGCAAGTGACAGAGAAGCTGTGGACCAGCGAGGCCGTGGCCACCGCCGAGATCGAAGGCGACAAGCTCGACCTCGCGACGGTGCGCTCCTCGGTGCTGAGGCATCTCGGCCAAGAGGATGTCGGACCCGCCAGCCGGGCCGTCGAAGGCCTGATGGAAGTCATGCAAGACGCCACCGCAGGATTCGCGCAAGATCTCGATGCGGACCGGCTCTGCCGCTGGCAGTCGGCCCTGTTCCCGGGCGGAACGACCGGCATTCGGCGCATCGCGATCGGCCGCTTCAGGGAGCACCCTGACCCGATGCAGATCGTGAGCGGCCTGCCCGGCAGGGAAGTGGTGCACTACACCGCGCCGCCTTCATCGGCGGTGGCGCGCGAGAT
>DASXKG010000470.1:0-1972 GCA_036496965.1 Variovorax sp. | reverse complement strand
CGGCCAGGCGAAGATCGCCACGCGTAACGCCAAGGCCGCGGCCAAGAAGCAGGGCACCATGGCGCCGGCACCGGCCGCGAACTGAACCGCCCTCGCCGCTCGCAGACAGGCGCCCCTCGGGGCGCCTTTTTGTTTTGTCCTGACCGTCGCGGCGGCGCATTTCTGGAACAGCCGGGCCCGCAGCGGGTAATCTTCGGCAGACCGCTCCTCCTCATTCCAGCGCCCCTTCACCCATGCCCGCCACATCGCCTGTTGCATCGAAAAACAAGCCCGTCGTTCGTTTCCGCCTCAGGATCATGGCCGGCGAAACGGTCGCCATCGGTCCCGGCAAGATCCAGCTCCTCGAGGCGATCGAGCAGACCGGATCGCTCACCGCCGCCGCCAAGCAGATCGACATGTCGTACCGCCGCGCCTGGCTCCTGATCAACGAGCTGAACGGCGCGCTCAAGTCGCCGGCCGTGGAATCCGCCAAGGGCGGCGAGCACGGCGGCGGCAGCGTGCTGACCAGCGTCGGCAAGCGGCTGGTGCGCGAATACCGCAGCATCGAGAGCGCGGCTGCGGCGGCCTGCAGGTCGGAAATCAGCGCGCTCACCAGGCTGCTTGCATGATGGCTGCCGAGCAGAAGATCTCGATCGCCCTCGGTGACGGCAGCCGTGTCTCCGGCATCGTGCAGGCCCCGGCCGATCCGAGCGCCTGCTTCGTCTTCGCGCACGGCGCCGGCGCAGGCATGACGCATCCCTTCATGGCGGCGGTGGCGGACGGCCTGGCCCGGCGCGGCATCGCCACCTTGCGCTATCAGTTCCCCTCGATGGAGCTCGGCAGCAAGCGCCCGGACACGCCGCCCGTGGCCCACGCCACGGTGCGCGCGGCCGTGGCCGAGGCCATCCGCAACTTCGGCTCCTTGCGCCTGCTGGCGGGGGGCAAATCGTTCGGCGCGCGCATGACCTCGCAAGCCCAGGCAACCGACCCGTTGCCGCAGGTGGAGGCGCTGCTGTTCCTGGGCTTTCCGCTGCATCCGGCCGGCGTGCCGGGAACCTCCCGCGCGCAGCATCTGCAGGCGCTGCGAATCCCGATGCTGTTCGTGCAGGGCACGCAGGACAAGCTGGCCGAGATGGCGCAACTGCAGCCGGTGATCGCCGCACTCGGGCCTCTGGCCACCCTGATGGTCATCGACCAGGCCGACCATTCCTTCCATGTTCCCAAACGCTCCGGACGCAACGACGCCGCGGTCCTGGACGAGATGCTCGACGGCGTCACCCGCTGGGTCGCACGACCGCAAGGCATGTCATGACAGATGCAAGTCCCGCTTCGATCCTGGCGCAGGCGCTGCGCTGGAAGGACGACGGCGCCGCAGTGGCACTGGCGACCATCGCCAGGACCTGGCCGACCTCGCCGCTGCGCGCGGGCAGCCAGATGGCGGTGGGCCAGCACGGCGCGCACTTCGGAAGCGTGTTCGGCCCGGCGATCGACGCCCAGGTCGCACAGGCGGCGCAGGCCATGCTGGCGGCGGGTGTAGCCCGCTCGATGCAGGTGGTGGTCGACGATGCGACAGCCACGGCGGCGGGCCTCGCCTGCGGCGGTGCGATGGAGATCCGGCTCGAAGCCGTTCGCGATGGGTCCGGCGGCCAGCTGGCCGTGCTGCGCGCGACGCTCGCCGCTGTTCGCGAACGGCGCAGCGTGGTGTTGTGCACCTGGCTGGCCGACGGCCGGCGCGAACTGCTGCCGGCGAATGCATCCGGCGCCGCTGGGCCCTGGGCCGTCGAGGCGCTGCGCCGGGCGCGCATCGACGAGACCGGCATCGCCTCGGTGGAGGATGGCGAGCTGCTGTACCAGGTCTTCAATGCGCCGCTGCGGCTGTACGTGGTCGGCGCGGTCCGCATCGCTGCCGCGCTGATCGAAGCCGCTCGGCTGCTCGGCTTCGAGGCCATCCTGGTCGACCCGCGCGCAGAACGCATGGGGGCGATGGCATGTC
>DASXKG010000469.1:0-3529 GCA_036496965.1 Variovorax sp. | reverse complement strand
CCGAGCTTCAGGGCGACCAGAGCGGCCACGATCATCAGCGCCGCGCCCAGGTGGTAGCCCAGCACGATATCGTTCGGGCTGTCGCTCGCGATCAGCACGCCGAACAGCCACGGCCCGCCGACCCCGCCCAGCAGGGTGCCGAAGGCATAGAACAGAGCGATGGTGAGGGCGCGGATCTCCAGCGGGAAGCTTTCGCCCACCGTCAGGTAGGCGGCACTCGCCGCCGCCGAGGCGAAGAAGAAGACGATGCTCCACATCGCCGTCTGTGTCGTGGCATCGAGTGCGCCCATGCGGAAGAGCTCGGCCGTCAGCGCCAGCAGCAGGCCGGACAAGCCATAGGTGAGGAAGATCATCGTCTTGCGGCCGATCGAATCGAACAACGGGCCAAGCAGCAGTGGCCCCAGGAAGTTGCCGACGGCGAAGGGCAGGATGTAGAGCCCGACCTTGTCGGCCTCGACGCCGTAGAAACGCGTCAGCACCAGCGCATAAGTGAAGAAGATGGCGTTGTAGACGAAGGCCTGCGCCGCCATCAGCACCAGCCCGAGCGTGGTGCGGCCGGGATACAGGCGCAACAGGGTGCGCGCCACGGATACCAGCGTCACCTTGTGCGTGGCGCCCAGCGCCAGGGTCGCGGTCACCGGCGGCAAGGTCACGCCTTCGCTCTTCACGACACGCGCCTCGATGTCGCTCACGACCCTTGCGGCCTCGCCCGGCCGGCCGTGCAGCATCAGCCAGCGCGGACTCTCGGGCAGGAAGCGCCGCAGGTAGAGGATCACCAGGCCCAGCACGGCGCCGCTGCCGAAAGCGATGCGCCAGCCCAGGTCGGGGCCGAGCAGGTGGGGATCGAGCAGCCCCACCGACAAAAGCGCACCGCCTGCCGCGCCCACCCAGAAGCTGCCGTTGATGGCAAGATCGATGCGGCCGCGCAGACGCGCCGGGATCAATTCCTGGATCGCCGAGTTGATGGCCGAATATTCGCCGCCGATGCCGGCGCCGGTGAGGAAGCGGAACAGCAGGAAGCTGTAGAAGTCCCACGAGAACGCCGTGAGCGCGGTGGAAACGAGATAGACGCCCAAGGTGACGTTGAAGAGCTTCTTGCGACCCAGGCGATCGGTGAGATGACCAAAGAACAGGGCGCCCAGCACGGCGCCGGCGAGATAGGCACTCCCGGTGAGACCCACCTGCTCCGAGGTGAGATGGAGTCGCGGGCTGGTCTGCAGCGCGGCCGCCACGGAGCCGGCCAAGGTGACTTCGAGACCGTCGAGGATCCAGGTGATGCCGAGCGCCACAACGACCAGCCGATGGAAGGCGCTCCACGGCAGCCGGTCGAGGCGTGCCGGCACATCGGTCTGCGTGCGTTGGTCGGGAGCCATCGGGTGCAGCAACGATAACACACGTGCCGGCCGGACGTTCCACGCGACGTTGGCCACGCGACTTTGGCCACGCGACGGCCACGCACCGCTGGCCACGCAAGGCTGGCCTGCCGCGGCGAGGTTGGTGCCCAAAGGTCGGCCTGCTACATTGCCGCCATGAGTGACAACACAATGGCGGCCGGCGTTGGGGCCGCAAGGGCAGTGCCTGCCGCAGCACCCTCGATATCCACGGCATCGGCCAACAGCACGACCTTCGCGGTCATTCTCTCGCTGAGCTTCTGCCACCTGCTGAACGACATGATGCAGTCGCTGGTGCCGGCGCTCTATCCGATCCTCAAGGATTCATACGCACTGAGCTTCGGTCAGGTCGGCCTGATCACGCTTGCCTTCCAGTGCACCGCCTCGATGCTGCAGCCGCTGGTCGGGCTGTACACCGACAGAAAGCCCCAGCCCTATTCCCTCATGGTCGGCATGGGCTTCACCCTGGTCGGCCTGCTGCTGATGTCCCAGGCGAACACCTATCCGCTGATCCTGTTCGCCGCGGCGCTGATCGGCATGGGCTCCTCGGTGTTCCACCCCGAAGCCTCGCGCGTGGCGCGCATGGCGGCGGGCGGCCGCTACGGTCTTGCGCAGTCGCTGTTCCAGGTCGGCGGCAACATGGGCTCGGCAGCGGGGCCGCTGCTCGCCGCCTTCATCGTCGTGCCGCGCGGCCAGCAGAGCATCGTGTGGTTCTCCGGCGCCGCCCTGATCGCCATGTTCGTGCTGTTCCAGGTCGGCGGCTGGTACAAACAGCGGCGCGCGGCGCAGAAGCCTGCGACGCGCGGCAAGACCGCGAGCGGCGCCGTCCAGACGCTGCCCCGCGCGCGCGTGATCACGGCAGTGGCCATCTTGGTGGCGCTGCTGTTCTCCAAGAACGTCTACAGCGCGAGCCTCGGCTCCTACTTCACCTTCTACCTGATCTCGAAGTTCGGCATCGGGGTGCAGACCGCGCAGTTCTACCTGTTCGCCTTCCTGGTCGGCATCGTCGCCGGCACGATCGCGGGCGGTGCGGTGGGCGACAAGGTCGGCCGCATCCCGGTGATGTGGTTCTCGATCCTGGGCGCGCTGCCGTTCGCGCTGATGCTGCCCTACGCCAACCTGTTCTGGACCGGCGTGCTCGCGGTCACGGTGGCGATGATCATGGCGTCGGCCTTCTCGGCCATCCTGGTCTATGCGCAGGAGCTGATGCCAGGCCGGGTCGGCCTGGTGGCGGGCATGTTCTTCGGCTTCTCGTTCGGCCTGGGCGGGCTGGGTGCCGCGGCGCTGGGCCAGCTCGCCGACCTCACCAGCATCGAGACGGTGTACCGCGTCACGCCGTTCCTGCTGCTGCTCGGGCTGCTGACGGCGTTCCTGCCGCGCCAGCCCGGCGAGCCCAGGAACAGGCGCTAGCTGGCTTTCCTCCCCAACGCGGAGTCCGCGTTGGGGAGGTGTCGCCGTCTTACGGTGACGGAGGGGTCATGAGCATCGTCTTGGTGCCCATGACCCCTCCGGCCGCTGCGCGGCCACCTCCCCTTCGCGGAGCCGGCGAAGGGGAGGAAAGCTAGCGTATGCCCGCAACTATCAGCCGCCCCGCCTCCGCGATCGCCGCGCTACGCGCGTCATCGGAGATCGTCGAGCCGGTAAAGTAGACCGCGACGAGAATCGGCGCACGCCCCGGCGGCCAGGCGATGGCGATGTCGTTGGCCGTGCCGTTGCTGCCGGCGCCCGTCTTGTCGCCCACCTGCCAGTCGGAAGGCAGGCCGGCCCGCAGACGCTTCGCTCCCGTCTTGCTGGCGAGCAACCAGCCCACGAGCTGCCGGCGCGATTCGGCCGACAGCGCGTCGCCTGCCAGAAGGCGCTGCATGTCGCCCAGCATCGCAGCCGGCGTGGTGGTGTCGCGCGGATCGCCGGGCGCCGCCTCGTTGAGGGCGGTTTCGATCCGGTCGAGCCGCGTCAGCCCGTCTCCCAGGGTGCGTGCATAGGCGGTCAAGGCCGGCGGACCGCCGAAGCTCGCAAGCAGCAGGTTGCCCGCCGTGTTGTCGCTCAGCGTCACCGCCGCCTCGCAGATTTCCGCCACCGACAGGCCAACCGGTCCGACATGGTCCTTGGTGACCGGCGAATAGGTGACGAGGTCCTTG
>DASXKG010000468.1:0-8003 GCA_036496965.1 Variovorax sp. | reverse complement strand
ACCAATCCGGCATTGATGCCCAACTACCCCTTCGACACGCTGCGCGACTTCTTCCCACTGACCGTTGTCGGGTTCGTGCCGCATGCGGTGGTCGTGCGGCCCGACTTCGCTGCCAAGACGCTGCCTGAACTCGTCGCCTTGGGCAAGGCCAAGCCGAACAGCCTGTCCTACGGTTCATCGGGTGTCGGGACTTCGGCGCACCTGGGTGCGGCGCTCTTCGCGCAGCGCGCCGGCATCGAGGCCGTCCATGTCCCCTACCGCGGCGCCGGTCCGGCCGTGGAGGACCTGCTCGGCGGACACATCCAGTTCATGTTCCTCGACATGACCACCGCCTTGCCGCTGATCAGGTCGGGCAAGCTGCGGGCGCTCGCGGTGGCGCCGGCCCAGCGCTTTCCCGGTCTGCCCAATGTGCCGACCGTCGCCGAACAAGGCTATCCGGGCTTCGACGTCCATGGCTGGTACGGCCTCCTGCTCAAGGCGGGGACACCCGCGGCCGTCGAGCAGCGCCTCTATGCGGAGGTCAAGCGTGCGCTCGACTCCGCCGAGGTGCAGCAGGTCTTCGGCGCGGCAGGGGTCGAGCCGGGCGGCATGCCGCCCGAAGCTTTCGCCGCGTTGGTTCGCAGCGATCTGAAGTCCTGGAAACAGACGATCGACCAGCTCCACATCACGCTCTAGGAACACACCATGCGGATCGCCATTCCGGACGACTACCAGGACTGTGTCCGTGGACTCGATTGCTTTTCCAAGCTCGAAGGCCACGAAGTCCGGATCTTCCACGACACGGTCAAGGACATCGACGCACTGGCGGCCCGCTTCGCCGATGCCGAAGCGATCGTGCTGACCCGCGAGCGCACCCGCATCGATGCCGCGCTGCTCGACCGCCTGCCGAAGCTGCGCCTGATCAGCCAGACCGGCAAGCTGGCGGGTCATGTGGACCTGGCGGCCTGCACCGCGCGCGGCGTGCTGGTGGCCGAAGGCAGCGGGGCCGGATCGGCCACGGCCGAACTGGCCTGGGCGCTCGCGCTGGCCAGCCGGCGCTACCTGGTTGACGAGGCCACGCGCCTTCGACAGGGGCTGTGGCAAGGGCACCTGGGGCAGCAACTCGGCGGCCAGCGGCTCGGCGTCTGGAGCTATGGCCGCATCGGCCGCCAGGTCGCGGCGTACGGCAAGGTCTTCGGCATGAAGGTGTGGGTCTGGGGACGCGAAGGCTCGGTCGCTGCGGCGCAACGCGACGGCTTCGAAGTCGCGCCGTCGCGCGAAGCCTTCTTCGCGGACAGCGACGTGATCAGCCTGCACGTCCGCCTTTCGGCGGCGACCACGGGCCTGGTCACGGCCGAGGATCTCGCGCGCATGAAGCCCAGCGCACTGCTCGTGAATACGAGCCGCGCCGAGCTGGTTGCCCCCGGGGCACTCGCGGCGGCACTCGCGAAAGGCAGGCCAGGATTCGCGGCGGTCGATGTCTACGAAGCGGAACCCCTGGCGGGCGGCGAACATCCGCTCTTGAAGCTGCAGAACGTGTTGTGCACGCCGCACATCGGCTACGTGGAAAAGGACAACTACGAGCGCTACTTCGGCATTGCCTTCGACCACGTCAACCAGTACCGCGACGGCACGCTGGTGGACGTCGTCAATCCGGAGGCCCGGTAGCTTTGCCGAGCGGGTTCATGCCCGCGGGCGAGCCTCGAAAGCGTCTCGCCGACCGAAGCCCAGGCCGCGCTGGCCACGAAACTGGCCGAGCCGCTGACGTTGAGCACATGCTCGCGATCGCTCACGTCTGCGCATTGAGGAAGGGGAGTGTTGAGATCCCGACAGACTTCGCAGGCGTGGTCTGGACGGAATTGGATGAGGCCGAAGCCTGGCACGTGGCGTTAGCGCGCGAGCTCAGGGCCGCGGGCTACTCGGTCGACATGAACAAGGCGGTTTGATTGCGCCCAGCACCTGTCACCCGGGCACGGGTCGCCACAACGGTACATTTTCTGGGATGATGCCGCGCATAGTTCAAACGAAAGGATGACTGGCAGCGTCGGGATGTTCGAGCTCACGGTGCCCCCTGGCTCGAACGTACCACCTCCGCACAGCCATACCAACAACGATGAGTGCGTCTATGTGCTTGAAGGCACGCTCAGGTACTCGGTGGATGCCGAAACCTGCGACCTGGTCGTCGGCGAGACCATGTTCAGCAGGAAGGGGAGCGTTCACCGGTTCTCGAATCCTTTTGAGACAGCCGCTCGGGTGCTCGTCGTGCAATCGCCGGATATTGGAGCCCAGTACTTCCATGATGTCGGCGCAGTGTCAGCGCGGGCGGTCCGACGGACAGGGCGGCATTGGTAGCAGTCATGGCGCGCTTCGGCCTGGTGCCCGCTGCGCCCGCCAACGGCTAGTACTTCAATTCGGGCTCGGCGCCGTCGAGTTCGCATTGAATGCCAGCGGCAGATTGGCGCCTGCGGATTCAACCGGTCGATGCAACACACTGAGAACTTGCGTAGGCAGAAGGAGTGTTGGCATGAAGCAAAGGCCTCGGATCTACTACAGCGATGCCCAGAAGGCCCTGATGTGGGAGCGCTGGAAGGCAGGCGACAGCCTTCAACAGATAGCCCAGCTGTTCGATCGATCGCATTCGTCGGTCGAAGGGATTTTGTCTCAGAGATACCGCGAAAAGTAACGGTATTTCTCTGCGCTGGAAGGGTACGTGGTGAGCTGACGTGAGGCAAAGAAAAACCCGCTACGCCAGGGGAGCGTGCGAGTTCCGATGCTTCGTGAGACGCCTTGAATCGGCCTCGTGGTGTCGCGGACAGGAATCGAACCCGTAACCCCCAGCTTAGAAGGCTGGTGCTCTATCCGGTTGAGCTACCGCGACCCGGATCCAAGCGGCGATTATAGGAAGGGCCTGACGGCGGCCGGCAGCCGCCGCGGTCGCCCGGACCGATTCAAACCACCATCGGCACCGTCGCCCCGTCCATCGACACGATGGCGCCCGAGATGTACCCGGCGTTGGGCGAAGCCAGGAAGACCACCGCGTTGGCGATGTCCTCGGCGGTCGCGATGCGTCCGAGCGGCAGCCGCGCGGTGGCGTCGCGCAGCACCTCTTCGGTCGTGAGCTGGCGGGCGCGTGCATCGGCGGCCAGCCCTTCGGCCATGCGATCGGTCAGCGTCAGCCCGGGGTTGACGGCATTCACGCGCACGCCGCGCGGGCCATAGGCGGTGGCGAGGCCGGCGGTGGCCAGCATCAGCGCGGCATTGGCGGCGCCGCCCGCCAGATGGGTGGTGGTGGCGACCTTGCCGCCCAGACCGATGACATTGACGATCGCGCCCGCGCCGCGCGCGCCCATGCGCTTGATCAAGGGATCCATCACGTGGATGTAGCTGAAGAACTTGGCCTGCATCGCGTCGTGCCAGTTCTGCGGCTGCAGTTCGGGGAAGGGCGTGCGCTTGGCTGCGCCAGCCGAATTGACCAGGATGTCGACGGCGCCGGCCTGGGCTTCCACTGCGTCGACGAGTTGCAGCGCTGCGGCGGCGTCACAGAGATCGGCGCAGAAGCCCCCGACCACATGCCCCTCGCTCTTGAGCTGGGCGGCGGCCGCATCGAGGTTGGCCTGCGTCTTGCCGGCCAGGCTGACGCGCGCACCCTCACGCAGGAAGGCACGCGCGCAAGCCAGGCCGATGCCCCGGCTGCCACCGGTCACGAGTACATGCTTGCCGCTCAGTTGTAGATCCATGGGGGCCCCGCGTCGGTTTGTGGAAAAGGGGAGTCATTTGAGCCGATTTCCGCAGGCCGTGAGGGCGGCAGGGGGTTGTGGCGCGCGGGGACGCCGGCCTCCGGTCACCAACTGCCGAAGCCCACCAGCACCCGCCCGGAAGTCATGCCCTTCAATTGAAGGGCACTGTGCGCCATCAACTCGCCGAGGCGAATCTGCCGGACCTGGGGCAGCAGCCGCTCGAAGTCGGGCTTCAGGTCCTGGCCCAGCCGGGCCCAGAGCCGCTGCCGCTGGGGCCAGGGTGCATTGGCGACGATGCCGAACAGCTGCACGCGCCGCATGATGAAGGGCAGCACGCTGCCGTCGAAGCTGTTGCCGGCGGCATTGCCCACCGAGGCCACGCAGCCGCTGTCCTGCATCGAACGCAGCAGCCAGGAGAGCATGGGGCCGCCCACGTTGTCGATCGCGGCACTGAAGCGTGCCTTCTCGAGCGGACGCTGTGCCTGCGCCAGAACCTCGGCGTCGATGACTTCGTGGGCGCCGGCCTGTTGCAGCGCTTGGCCCTTGGCCGCTGCATCGCGGGTGATGGCCGCGACCTGATAGCCGGCGCGCGCGAAGACGCCAAGCGCCATCAGTCCCACGGCACCGCTCGCGCCGCTGAGCGCGACCGTGCCCTTGTCCGGCGTGATGCCCAGTTCCTCGAAGCGCTCGAGTGCCATCGCCGCTGTGAAGGCGGGCACGCCGAGCACGGCGGCCTGGTGCGGGCTCAAGCCTTCGGGCAAGGGATGGATGTGGGCCTCGGGGACGCGAACGATCTCCGAGAAGCCGCCGTCGAAGTCGATGCCGGTCTGCAAGCCATGCACCAGCACCGGCTGTCCGCGCCGGAATCGGGCTGCCGAGGATTCGATGACTTCGCCGACCAGCTCGATGCCCGCAATGCGCGGAAAGCGGGTGATGATCTTCGCCTGGCCGTGCAGGGAGAGGCAGTCCTTGTAGTTCACCCCCGCATGGAGGGTGCGCAGCACGACGTCGCCCCCGGTGAGCTGGTCCAGTTGCAGCCGCTCGAGGCGGCTCTCGACGCGGCCGTCGACCATGTGCGTGCGCAGGGCCCCGAAATTCTCGGGCGTCGGCAAATGGGCGCTTGGCATGATCGCTTGTCCTTGGCATTCGTCAGCGCCCATCTCATCATGGCGACAGTCCGCGCGCAAGACGGCGTTTCGCACATCGAAACACCGTGTCGACGTGGCCGGCTTCGGGGGCGATGATGCTGCGGACCTCGATCCGAAAAAGAAGGACACGACCATGGTGGAGACAAACACGACGCCCGCAGGCGCACGCCTCTTCGGCGATCACTTCCTGCGCACGCTCAGCGCTGACGAGCAAGCTCAGGTCGAGCAGGTGCGAGGCTTGTGCCGCAACGAAATCGGCCCGCGCGCGGCGGAGGTCGCCCGGCAGGATGTGTTTGCCTGGGAGAGCTTTCGCCTGCTGGCGCGCGAAGGCATCGTGGCGACCGCCTTTCCGCGCGCCTACGGCGGCACCGATGCACGCCAGGCCCTTCGCATCCGGCTGATCGAGGAACTGGGCCGGGTGTGCAGTACCTCGGCTTCGATGATCACCGGCACCGACCTGTCGAGCCGCGCGATCGTCGCGGGCGCCTCCGAGGCGATCAAGGACGCGCTGCTGCCGGGCCTGTGTTCGGGTGAACTGCAGGCGGCCTTCGCGCTCACCGAACCCGGCGCGGGCTCCGACGTGCGGGGGCTGCAAACCATCATCCGGCGCGCCGGCGACGTCTACGTGATCGACGGTCGCAAGAAGTTCATCACCCGCGCGACCACGGCCGACTGGTTCGTCGTCGTCGGGCGCGCCCAGGAGAATCCGTCGGCCTTCATTGCCGTGCTCGTGCCGCGCGATGCCAAGGGGCTGCAGGTCAGCCCGGAGGTCGGCAAGCTCGGATGGTTCGGGGTGCCGATCTCGTCGCTCAGCTTCGAGCAGGTGCAAGCGCCCGCCGGCCACCGGCTGGGCGCCGAAGGCGAAGGCTTTGCCCTGGCGCAGGATGCATTGCTGCGCGCGCGCATCGGGCATGCCGCCATGGCGCTGGGCCGGGCCATCGGCGCGGTGGAGATCGCCGCGACCTATGCGAATGACCGCGCCACCTTCGGCCGGCGCCTGGGCGAGCACCAGGGCGTGCAGTGGATGCTGGCCGACATGGTGACCCTGATCGAATCCTCGCGCGCGCTGCTCGCACTCACGGCGGACAAGTACGACCGTGGCGATGCCGATGCGGCCATCTTCGCTTCCATGGCCAAGCTGCAGGCGACCGACCTGTGCATGAAGGTCGTGACGGACGCGCTGCAGTTGACGGGCGGCCGCGGCTATCTGCAGGACTTTCCGCTGGAGCGCTTCTTCCGCGACGCCAAGCTCAACCAGATCGGGGAGGGCGCCAGCGAGGTCCACAAGACGGTCATCGGCCGCGACCTGGTGCGCCGGGCCGCAGCCAGCGAACGGCACCCCTGCCTCAGGCCCGGCTCGCTGGACGACTACTGAGCCGGCCTCAGATCACCCGCGCGGCGCGCAGTGCGTCGAGCGCCTGCGCGTCGAGACCGAATTCGCCGTAAACCTCGGCGTTGTGCTCTCCCACCGCGGGTCCGGTGCGCGGCGTCGGCATCTCGCGCCCGGCAATGCGTGGCACGATGCAGGGCGCGGGCAGGCTGCCGTAGTCCGGATCGGGCAGGCGAATGATCGCCTGCCGGGCCTGGAACTGCGGGTCCTGCTCGATGTCGGCAATGGTGTAGACCTTGCTGAAGGGGACGCCGGCGCCTTCCAGCGCCGCCGCGATGGCGTCGTAGTCGTGCCGCGCAAACCAGGCACCGAGCGCCCGGTCGAGCGGGCCCAGGTTGGCGACGCGCGCCGGGTTGGTGTGGAAGCGCACATCTTGCGCCCACTCGGGATGGCCCACCACGGCGCAAAGCCGCGCGAAGATCGCGTTGGACGAGGCCACCAGCGAGAAGTAGATGCCGTCGCCGCTCTTGTACATGTTGGAGGGTGCCGTGTAGCTCGCGCAGTTGCCGGCCGGCTTGCGCACCTGGCCGAGCTGCTCGTGTTCCACAGGCAGCGGATCGAGCAGGCGAAACAGCGCCTCCGTCGCGGCCAGGTCCACCTCGGCGCCCTTGGCCTCGGGGTCGGCGCGCAGCCGCGCGACCTCGGCAGCGATCGAGAAGGCGCAGAACAGGCCTGCCACGGCATCGCCGACCGGGAAATTGCTGTGCAGGGGCGAGCCGCCTTCCTCGCCCGTGAGGTTGGTGAACCCGCTCATCGCTTCGAAGATCCGCGCGAAGCCGGGCCGCGCCTTGTAGGGCCCGGTCTGGCCGAAACCCGTGAGGCGAATCACCACCAGGCGCGGGTTCGCGCGTTGCAGCGTCTCGATGTCCAATCCCCATCGGTCCATGGTTCCGGTGCGGAAGTTTTCCACCAGCACGTCGAAGCGCGGCAGCATGGACAGCAGCAGCTCGCGCCCGCGCGGCAGTCGAAGGTCGAGCGTGATGCCGCGCTTGCCGCGATTGGCGATCTTCCACCACAGCGCATGGCCGTCTTTCACCGGCTGCAAGCCGCGCAGGGCATCGCTGCCGTCGGGCAGCTCGAGCTTGACGACCTCGGCGCCATGGTCCGCGCACAGCGTGGCGCCCATCGGCGCGGCCAGCACGGTCGCCATGTCGAGGATGCGCACGCCGCTCAGGGCGCCGCGCGAGGAGGGGGTTGGCCTCAAATCTGCTGCTCCTTGATATGAGAGGCTGGCACTCGGTAAGGGGAACCGATGGCTGTTTGTGCCAGACGCGACGCGCTTGGACAATCGATGTTTCGCCAAGCGAAACACTCGCATCGCTCCATTGACTTGAAGTTTCGGGGGACCAATCATGGCCGCCAATCCGCCCCACCCACGCCGCATGAATGCCATCGCCCTGCCCGGACTGGTCGACCCACACGACCTCTCGGCCGATCGCCAGTTCTCCATGAACCTGGCGCGCGGCCTGGAGGTGTTGCGTGCCTTCAGCGCGGCCGAGCCGCTGCTCGGCAACCGCGAGCTTTCCGATCGCACGGGCCTGCCCAAGCCCACCGTCTCGCGGCTGACCTACACCCTCACGCTGCTCGGTTATCTGAGCCGGGAAGCGGGCATGCAGAAGTTCAGGCTGGGTACCGGGGTGCTGTCGCTGGGCCATCCACTCCTGGCCAGCATGGGCGTGCGCCAGGCGGCGCGCCCGCTGATGGAAGAACTGGCCCGCAAGACCGGCTGCACCGTGAACCTGGGCATGC
>DASXKG010000467.1:0-9209 GCA_036496965.1 Variovorax sp. | reverse complement strand
GCGCAGGTCCGCCTCGTGCTGCTCCGCGGAGAGTATCGACGCGGCGCTGGCCGAAGCCTGCGCCGGCGCCGACCCGACGATGTTCGATGCCGCCGCCAATGCCGCGATGCAGATGCGTGCTTTCATGGTGCTTCCCCCTTGCTTGTCAATGCGCTTGTCGCAAATGACATGGTACGTCGCGCGCATGTCATTCGACAGCGCTCGAATCGGCGGAGGAGGCGCAGCCCGTGTTAAAAAGTGTGCCGACCGCTTCGTGCTTCCCTATCATTGTTTTCAGACAAGGATGCTGACCCATGCGCGCACGCCAATGCAGGATGTTGTTGCTCTCGATCGCCGCCGCCCTGCTCTCGAGCCAGGCAGGAGCCATCACGTCGCTCGGCAACTTCAACTCGATACGGGAAACGCCCATCACCCAGTTCGGCAAGGCCGACATGGACCTGATGACCCAGACCGTCTATCGCACGCTCGACAGCGGCGCGGACGGCGTCACCGTCAAATGGGACAACCCGGCCACCGAGAGCAGCGGCTCGATCACGCCCGACAAGGACCCGCAAGGCCGCAAGGGCTGCCGGCTGGCGCAGATCGAGAATCGCCACAAGTCGCTGCGCAGCGAGGGCGGCTACATCTTCTGCAAGAGCGACAACAAGACCAAGGGACCGCCATGGAAACTGGTGAGCCCCTGGCCCGTCTGACCCGCCACTTCATCCGTCACTCAAAGGAACCTGCACCATGATCAAACGCTTTGTCGGCTTCTCGCTTCTCGCCTCGGCTGCGCTGGCCTCCCCGGCCTGGTCGCAGGGTACGGCGCACATGGCCAAGCATGGTGGTACCGCCGTCATGGTCGGCAGCGGCCCGAACGGGGTGGGCGGCGCCATCGTCAACACCGAGCGCGCGACCATCACCGCGATCGATCCCGCCACCCGCAGCGTCACGCTGCAGTCTGCGGCGGGCGAGACGCACACCATCCATGCGGGCGAGGCGGTGAGCAACTTCAATCAATTGAAGGTCGGCGACCAGGTGGTGCTGCGGCAAACCCAGGCCCTGCTGCTCGGCCTGCGCAAGGTCTCCAACGGCATCCGCGAGCGCACCGAATGGATCGACGTCCAGCGCGACGCGCCGGGTGGCCGCCCCGGCATCACCGCCCGGCACGTGGTTGAGGCGGTCGCGAACGTCACCGCGATCGACATGAAGGCGGGCACGGTCACCTTGCGCGGGGTGCGCGAGAGCCGCACGCTGCATGTCGACGACCGGGCGCTCCTGGCCTCGCTGAAGGTCGGCGACCAGGTCGAGGCGACGGTGGTGGATCAGGACGCGATCTCGATCGAGCCGCCCCGCATGCACAAGGGCTGAGACGCCGCTCGGCGGCCGCCCGGCGCCGGCCTGGTGCTCAACCCCGAAACAGTGACGCAGGCAGCCCCGGGCTCGCCACCTCCAGCGCGAACAAGGCACCCGCCAATGGCTCGGCGTTGTGCTGCGCGGCTGTGAGCCCCATGGTGGCGGAGCTGATGTAGAGCGTGCAGAGCGCGGGTCCGCCGAAGGCGCAGTTGGTGATGTGCCGGGTTGGCAGCCCGACGCGGCAGAGTTCGGCGGCGCTCGCCGGATCGTGGCAGCTCACGCAGCCGGCGCCCCAGTGCGCGATCCAGAGTCGGCCGGCGGCATCGGTGGTCATGCCGTCCGGATAGCCGTCGCCGCGCGCGAACTGAAGCCACAGGCGCTTGTTCGAGAGCGTGCCGGAAGCGCTGTCGAAATCACAGGCGTGCACGCGGCCTTCGACGGTGTCGTTGAAGTACATCGTCCGGCCGTCGAGCGACCAGGTGGGCCCGTTGCTCACCGCCAGGCCTTGCTCGTGGCGGCTGCATCGGCCATCGGGATCGAAGCGATAGAGGGAGCCGGTCGGCGCCACGCAGGCCGAATCCATGCTGCCGCCCCAGAAGCGCCCCTGGGGATCGCATTTGCCGTCGTTGAAGCGATTGCCGGGCGCTTCCGAATCGGGCCGGTGCAGGTAGCGGGGCGGCGTTGCAGGCGCCGCAGGATCGAACAGCGCGAAGCCCCGGCGCAGGCTCACGATCAGCCCCGGTGCGTACGCGCGTTCGGCCAGCGCCGAGATCTCTTCCTCGAACTGCCAGCTCGCGCGGGCCCCGCTGGCCGGCGTGAGGCGGTGCAGGCGGCGCGCCAGGATGTCGACCCAGTACAGGGCCTGCTCGCGCGTGGACCAGGTCGTGCCCTCGCCCAGGCTCGCGCCGGCGGCCCAGATGCAACGCGGGCTGCCGAGCAGGGCTGGCGGGATGGCGGGCGCTTGATCGACGGTCATTCGTGTCTCCGAACGGGCGTGGCGGCTACTCGGCCTCGAAGCGCCGGCCGTAGGCGGCGAAGCTCGCCGCCTTCAAGGCCTTCATCATCACCTTGGCGGCGGGTGAGAGAAGGCGGTCGGTGCGGGTGATGATGCCGAAGGCATCCATGTGGCAGGGGATGTCCACCGGCAGCAGCGCCACGATGCCGTGGGCCGCGTAGTAGCGCGCGACATCGGTGGCCAGCACCGCGATCATGTCGCTCTGCTGCAGCATGCGGGTGATGAAGAGCAGGGCGGCGGTCTCGATGACGTTGATCGGCGGCGCGAGGCCTTCTTCCTGGAACATCAGTTCGAAGCGATGCCGCAGCACGCTGCCCGCGGGCGGCACGATCCAGCCCGCGGACACCAGGTCGCGCAGGCCCAGGCCGGTCATGCCGAGCAGCGGATGGCCGGGGCGCACCAGCGCGCACACGGGCTCCTCGGTCAGCGCCTCGTAGCGCAGGCTGGTCTTGTCGTGCTCGGCGAACAGGCGCGCCACCAGCAAGTCGAGCTTGCCTTGCTCGAGCCGTTCGATGAGCACCGGGCTGGTCTCGATCTCGAGCGAGACGCGCAGGTTCGGGTGCTCGCGCTTCACCGCTGCGACCGCGGGCGGCAGCAGCACCAGGCCCGGCGCGGTGATGACGCCCAGGTTGACTTGGCCCGCGCTTCCCGCCTTCAGCGCCGTCAGTTCGTCGTGCGCCTGGTTGAGGCTGGCGAGTGCGACGCGGGCGTGGCGGATCATGGTCTCGCCGTACCAGGTGGGCCGCATGCCGCGCGGCAGGCGATCGAAGAGCGAGACCTCCAGCACGTCCTCGAGGTCCTTCAGCAACTTGGAGGCCGCCGGCTGCGTCATGTTGAGCACCTGGGCCGCACGGTGGATGTTGCCTTCTTCGGCCAAGGCCACCAGCAGCAGCAACTGGCGGGTCTTCAGGCGCGCACGGATGAACCAGTGCGTGTAGTTGGTCATGCGGTCTTCATGGGGTTTACCTGAATGCTTCTTCCGATATCCATTGCATCCAAATATTGATTGGAAAGATATTGGTGTGATTCCTACACTCGGCCCACTTTGAAGCGCAGCGACCTCCAGCAGAACGCCCGGCTCTACATCAACGGCCGCTGGGAAACCGGCGTCACCACGGGCCTGAGCGAGAACCCTTCCGACACGCGCGAAGTGGTGGCCGACTATGCGCGCGCCGACCGCAGCCAGACCGAGGTCGCGATCCGCGCCGCCGCCGATGCCTTTGCGCATTGGAGCCAGAGCACCCCGCAGCGCCGCGCCGACGCGCTCGACCAGATCGGCAGCGAGATCCTGCTGCGCCGCGAAGAACTCGGCATGCTCCTGGCCCGGGAAGAGGGCAAGACCCTGGCCGAGGCCGTCGCCGAGGCGGCGCGTGCCGGCCATATCTTCAAGTTCTTCGCCGGCGAGGCGCTGCGCGGCGGCGGCGAGACGCTGGCGTCGGTGCGGCCCGGCGTACAGGTGGACATCACGCGCGAGCCGGTCGGAGTGGTCGGGCTCATCACGCCGTGGAACTTTCCGCTGGCCATTCCGGCCTGGAAGATCGCACCCGCCCTGGCGCACGGCAACACCGTGGTCTTCAAGCCGGCGGAACTGGTCCCGGCCTGCGGCTGGGCGCTGGCCGAGATCATCAGCCGCGCCGCCTTGCCGGCGGGCAGCTTCAACCTGGTGATGGGCAGCGGCCGCGAGGTCGGCCAGACCCTGGTCGACAGCCCGCTGGTCGACGCGATCAGCTTCACCGGTTCGGCCGAGACCGGCGGCCACATCCTGCGCAGCGCCGCCGAGCGGCGCGCCAAGGTGCAGCTCGAGATGGGCGGCAAGAATCCATTGGTGGTGCTGGCCGATGCCGATCTCGATCGCGCCGTCGATTGCGCGCTGCAGGGGGCCTATTTCTCGACCGGCCAGCGCTGCACCGCGTCCAGCCGGCTGATCGTCGAAGCGCCGGTGCACGATGCCTTCGTGGTGCGGCTGCGCCATCGGCTGGCGGCGCTGAAGGTCGGCCATGCCGTCGAGCGCGGCACGGAGATCGGACCGGTGGTGGACCGCGTGCAGCTGGCACGGAACCTGGCCGCCATCGCCGCCGCGAATGCGGAAGGCGCCGAGCATGTCTGGGGCGGCGAGCTGCTCAAGCGCGCCAGCATCGGCCATTACATGAGCCCGGCGCTGTTTCTGGCCAAGCCCGAGCATCGCGTGGCACGCGACGAGATCTTCGGCCCGGTGGCCTGCGTGCTGCGGGCCGACGACTACGCGCATGCGCTGGACCTGGCCAACGACACGCCCTTCGGCCTGTGCGCGGGCATCTGCACCACCTCGCTGGCGCATGCCACGCATTTCAAGCGGCATGCCAAGGTCGGCATGACGATGGTCAACCTGCCCACCGCCGGCGTCGACTACCACGTGCCCTTCGGGGGCCGCAAGGCATCGAGCTACGGGCCGCGTGAGCAGGGCCGCCATGCCGCCGAGTTCTACACCAGCGTCAAGACCGGGTACGTGCTGGCTTGACCCGATGGACAGGCCGAGCCGGAAGAGTCACAACAGTCCGAAGAGTCCGAAGAGTCCGAAGAGAGTTCTTTCACCACGCCAACAGGAGACACGCATGAAACTCAATCGCCGCACCCTCAACATCGCGCTCGCTTCGGCGTCGCTGTCCTCGCTGCTGCCGGGCATGGCGCTGGCACAGGACAAGAAAATCGTGCTGGGCTTCGCACAGGTGGGCGCCGAGAGCGAATGGCGCACCGCCAACACCGAATCGATCAAGTCGGCCGCCAAGGACGCCGGGATCGAGCTCAAATTCTCCGACGCGCAGCAGAAGCAGGAGAACCAGATCAAGGCGATCCGCTCCTACATCGCGCAGAAGGTCGACGTCATCGCCTTCTCGCCGGTGGTCGAGACGGGTTGGGAGCCCGTGCTGCTGGAAGCCAAGGCCGCCAAGATCCCGGTGGTCCTGACCGACCGCTCGGTGGATGTCAAGGACACCTCGCTCTATGTCACCTTCATGGGCTCGGACTTCGTCGAGGAAGGCCGCAAGGCCGGCCGCTGGCTGGTCGAGAAGGAGAAGGACAACAAGGGGCCGGTCAATATCGTCGAGTTGCAGGGCACCGTCGGCTCGGCACCGGCGATCGACCGCAAGAAGGGCTTCGAGGAAATCATCAAGTCCGACCCGAAGTTCAAGGTCATCCGCTCGCAGACCGGCGACTTCACGCGCGCCAAGGGCAAGGAAGTGATGGAAGCCTTCCTGAAGGCCGACGGCAAGAACATCAACGTGCTCTATGCGCACAACGACGACATGGCGATCGGCGCGATCCAGGCCATCGAGGAAGCGGGCATGAAGCCGGGGCAGGACATCATCATCATCTCGGTGGACGGCGTGAAGGGCGCCTTCGAGGCCATGATGGCCGGCAAGCTCAATGTCTCGGTCGAATGCAGCCCGCTGCTCGGTCCCCAGCTGATGAGCGCCGTCAAGGACATCGAGGCCGGCAAGCCGCTGCCCAAGCGGATCCTGACGAAGGAGGGCATCTTCCCGATGGAAGTCGCCAAGGCCGAGTTCCCCAATAGGAAATATTGATCACCCCCGGCTTGGCTCACTTCGTGTAGCCGTCTCCCCCTTCCAGGGGGCAACACCAGCGACCCGGCAAAGCCGGTTCCGCGGTGTTTCACGAACAAGCGGCGCGCTGCGCGGCCGCATCAATAACGGAGACTTGATATGAAACGAAGCTTCTTGAAGACCATGGCCGCCGGCGCGGCGCTCATCGCGTGGCTCGGCATCGCGCCGCTGGCCCAGGCCCAGGACAAGGGCCTGGTCGCGATCTCGATGCCGACCAAGTCCTCGGCGCGCTGGATCGACGACGGCAACAACATGGTCAAGTACTTCAAGGAGCGGGGCTATACCACTGACTTGCAGTACGCCGACGACGACATCCCGAACCAGCTGGCGCAGATCGAGAACATGGTGACCAAGGGCGCCAAGGTGCTGGTCATCGCGGCGATCGACGGCACCACGCTGTCGGACGTGCTGCAGAAGGCCTCGGACAAGGGCGTCAAGGTGATCGCCTACGACCGGCTGATCAAGGGCTCGAAGAACGTCGACTACTACGCCACCTTCGACAACTACCAGGTCGGCGTGCTGCAGGCCAGCTACATCGAGAAGGCGCTCGGCCTGAAGGAAGGCAAGGGCCCCTACAACATCGAGCTGTTCGGCGGCTCGCCGGACGACAACAACGCCTTCTTCTTCTACAACGGCGCGATGTCGGTGCTCAAGCCCTACATCGACAGCGGCAAGCTGGTGGTGCGCAGCAAGCAGATGGGCATGGACAAGGTGTCGACCCTGCGCTGGGACGGCGCGGTGGCGCAGGCGCGCATGGACAACCTGCTGTCGGCCTACTACACCAAGGACCGGGTCGACGCGGTGCTCTCGCCCTATGACGGCCTGTCGATCGGCATCATCTCCTCGCTCAAGGGCGTGGGCTACGGGTCGGCGCAGCAGGCGATGCCGGTGGTGACCGGACAGGACGCCGAGGTGCCCTCGGTCAAGTCGATCCTCAAGAAGGAGCAGACCGCCACCGTGTTCAAGGACACGCGCGAACTGGCCAAGGTGACGGTGAACATGGTGGATGCGATGATGGCCAACAAGCCGGTCGAGGTGAACGACACCAAGACCTACAACAACGGCGTGAAAGTCGTACCCTCCTACCTGCTGAAGCCGGTCAGCGTGGATGCCTCGAACTGGAAGCAGGTGCTGGTCGACAGCGGCTATTACAAGGAAAGCCAGATCAAGTAGCGCGCACAGCCGGCGCCGAAGGAGACGTGTTGGACGATGTGATTCTGGAGATGCGCGGCATCACCAAGACCTTCCCCGGCGTGAATGCGCTGGACAACGTCAACCTCGCGGTGCGCACCGGCGAGATCCACGCGGTGGTGGGCGAGAACGGCGCCGGCAAGTCCACCCTGATGAAGGTGCTCAGCGGCGTCTATCCCTGCGACAGCTACGCCGGGGAGATCCGCTTCGAAGGCCAGCTGCGGCGCTTCCGCGACATCGCCGACAGCGAGAAGCTGGGCATCATCATCATCCACCAGGAGCTGGCGCTGGTGCCGCTCTTGTCCATCGCCGAGAACATCTTCCTCGGCAACGAGCCCGCGCGCGCCGGCGTGATCGACTGGTTCGCGGCCTATGCCAAGACCCGCGAGCTGCTGGCCAAGGTGGGTCTGCACGAGCCGCCGACTGCGCTCGTCACCAACCTGGGGGTGGGCAAGCAGCAGCTGGTGGAGATCGCCAAGGCACTGGCCAAGCAAGTCAAGCTGCTGATCCTGGACGAGCCGACCGCCAGCCTCAACGAAAGCGACAGCGACGCCCTGCTGGCCCTGCTGCTCGGGCTGAAGGCGCAGGGCATCTCGTCGATCCTGATCTCGCACAAGCTCAACGAGATCGCCAAGGTGGCGGATTCGATCACCGTGCTGCGCGACGGCGCCACGGTCGAAACCATGGATTGCCGCAGCGAGCCGATCAGCGAAGACCGCATCATCCGCGGCATGGTCGGGCGCGACATGGCGCACCGCTACCCGCAGCGCCAGCCTGCGATCGGCGAGACGGTGTTCGAGGTGAGCGACTGGCGCGTGCACCATGCGCTGCATGGCGAGCGCGAGCAGATCAAGGGCGTCAGCCTGCACGTGAAGCGCGGCGAGATCGTCGGCATCGCCGGGCTGATGGGCGCGGGGCGCACCGAATTCGCGATGAGCGTGTTCGGCCGCTCCTGGGGCCAGCGCATCAGCGGCACGGTGCGCATGCATGGCAAGGAGGTCGACGTCAGCACCATCCGGCGCGCGATCGACCATGGCATCGCCTACGTCACCGAGGATCGCAAGAGCCTGGGGCTGGTGCTGGACGAGGACATCCGCAAGAACGTCACGCTGGCCAACCTGGCCGAGGTGTCCGAGCGCGGCGTGATCGACGAGGGCCTCGAGTTCAAGGTGGCGAACGGCTTCCGGCGCCGGCTCAACATCCGCAGCGCGGGCGTCGACCAGAAGGTGGTGAACCTCTCGGGCGGCAACCAGCAGAAGGTGGTGCTGAGCAAGTGGCTGTTCGCCAAGCCCGAGCTGCTGATCCTGGACGAGCCGACGCGTGGCATCGACGTGGGCGCCAAGTACGAGATCTACACCCTCATCGACCGGTTGGCGGGCGATGGCAAGGGCATTCTCATGATTTCGTCCGAACTGCCGGAACTGCTGGGCATGTGCGACCGCATCTACGTGATGAACGAGGGGCGCTTCGTTGCCGAATTTCCTGCCGCCGAGGCCTCGCAGGAAAAGATCATGCGGGTGATCGTGGCCTCGGGGAGCAGCGTCCATGCCGCCTGAACTCGAAGCCGTGGAGTCGGCCAGCCACGTCATGCAGCCGGCCGTGCCGGGCACGCCCGCCGAGCACGCGGGCTTCCTGAAGAACAACTTGCGCGAATACGGCATGCTGATCTCGCTGGTCGCGATCATGGCGCTGTTCCAGTTCCTGACCGACGGCACGCTGATGCGGCCGCTGAACCTCACCAACCTGCTGCTGCAGAACAGCTACATCGTCATCATGGCGCTGGGCATGCTGCTGGTGATCGTGGCCGGGCACATCGACCTGTCGGTGGGCTCGGTGTGCGGCTTCATCGGCGCGCTGGCGGCGGTGCTGATGGTCGAATACGACTGGAACTACGTGCCGACCTTCTTCGTCTGCCTGGTGGCCGGCGGCCTGATCGGCGCGGCGCAGGGCTGGTTCGTGGCCTTCTTCCGCATCCCGTCGTTCATCGTCACGCTGGCCGGGATGCTGGTCTTCAAGGGCCTCACGCTGGCGCTGCTGGCGGGGCAGTCGGTCGGGCCCTTTCCCGAGAC
>DASXKG010000466.1:0-3627 GCA_036496965.1 Variovorax sp. | reverse complement strand
GACGAACTGGTGGAAGCGGCCCGGGTCGACGGCGCCGGGCCGATGCGCTTCTTCTTCGACATCCTGCTGCCGATGTCGGTGACCAGCATCGCGGCCCTGTTCGTGATCCAGTTCATCTACGGCTGGAATCAATACTTGTGGCCCTTGATCATCGCCACCAGCGAAGACATGTATCCGGTGGTGGTCGGCATCCGGTCGATGATCGGCAGCGGCGAAGCCACGGTCGACTGGAACGTGGTGATGGCCACCGCGGTGCTCGCGATGTTGCCGCCCGCGGTCATCGTGGTGCTGATGCAGAGATGGTTCGTCAAAGGCTTGGTGGATACGGAAAAATAATGGCGGCTCTCTCTCTTCGCAATGTGATCAAGCGCTACGGCCACGGGCCGAAGGCGAACCAGGTCATCCACGGCGTGAGCGCCGAGGTGCCGGACCACGAGTTCGTGGTCATCGTCGGACCTTCGGGCTGCGGCAAGTCCACCCTGCTGCGGATGGTCGCCGGGCTGGAGGAAGTCAGCGCCGGCGAGATCCGCATCGGCGACCGGGTGGTGAACAACCTCGAGCCGGCCGAGCGCGACATCGCGATGGTGTTCCAGAACTACGCGCTCTATCCACACATGACGGTGTTCGACAACATGGCCTACGGCCTGAAGATCGCCAAGCTGCCGGTGGCCGAGATCAAGACCCGTGTCGACAAGGCGGCCGGCATCCTCGAACTCGGCCACCTGCTCGCGCGCAGGCCGCGCGAGCTCTCCGGCGGCCAGCGCCAGCGCGTGGCCATGGGGCGGGCGATCGTGCGCCAGCCGCGCGTCTTTCTGTTCGACGAGCCGCTGTCGAACCTCGACGCCAAGCTGCGCGCGCAGACGCGCCTCGAGATCCAGAAGCTGCACCACGAACTCGGCATCACCGCGCTCTTCGTCACCCACGACCAGGTCGAGGCGATGACGCTGGCCGAGCGCATCATCGTGATGAACGGCGGCGTGATGGACCAGTTCGGCACGCCCGAGGAGGTGTATTCGCGCCCGGCCACGACTTTCGTCGCCAGCTTCATGGGATCGCCGCCGATGAACCTGCTGCGGGAGGCGCCCGGCGTTCGTCCGGGAACGATCCTGGGCATCCGGCCCGAGCATCTGCGCCTCGATGCCAGCGGCTGGTCGGTGCAGGTCGAGCAGGTCGAACTGCTGGGCGCGGAGCGGCTGGTCTACGGCCGCATCGGCACGGAAGCGCTGATCATGCGCATCGACGAAGGCCAGACCCCGCCGGTCGCCGGCGACACCGTGCTGATCGCGGCGCGCCCGGACAAGCTCCACTGGTTCGACGCCGGCTCCGGCAAGCGCACGACATGAGCACATCGGTCGCCAGTGCCGCGTGGCCCTACCCGCGCTGGATCGCCCATCGCGGCGCCGGCAGGCTGGCGCCGGAGAACACGCTGGCGGCCTTCCGGCTCGGTGCCGAACACGGCTTTCGCATGTTCGAATGCGACGCCAAGCTCAGCGCCGACGACGTGCCCTTCCTGCTGCACGACAGCACGCTCGAACGCACCAGCAATGGCCATGGCGTGGCCGGCGACCAGCCCTGGTCGGCACTGGCCCGCCTCGACGCCGGCAGCTGGCATTCGCGCCGCTACGCCGGCGAACCCCTGGCCAGCCTGGAAGGCGCGATCCGTTTCTGCCTGGCCAACCGCTGCGCACTCAACATCGAAATCAAGCCGACCGACGGCCTCGAACGGCGCACCGGCGAGATCGTGGCGCGCCAGGCGGCGGCGCTGTGGGCCGATGCCAGCCTGCCGCCGCCCCTCTTGACTTCCTTCGCGCCCGAGTCGCTGCGCGCCGCGCAGGAGGCCGGTTCCGACCTGCCGCGCGGGCTGCTGCTGGACAGGCTGCACGACGGCTGGCTCGACGCGGCGCGCCAACTCGGCTGCGTCGCCGTGGTCTGCCACTACGCCTTGTGGGATGCCGCCATTGTGGCGCAGGTCCATGCGCAGGGCATGCGCGCCCTGAGCTACACGGTCAACGACGAATGGGCCGCGCATCACCTGATCGCGCTCGGCACCGCCGGCATCATCACCGACCGGGTCGATCTCTTCAGCCCCTGAAAGCCAAGCTCACCCCCAGCCTCGCCCAACTATGATGAAGCGATGAGCTGGCTCCAACGATTCGCGGCCGTGGTCCTGGCCGCCCTGCTGTGCGGCAGCGTGTGGGCGCAGGACGCTTCGCCCAGCATCGGGCCGGCGGTGAGCGACCTGCGGACCTTTCTCGACACGATTCCCAAGAGCGTCGACAACGACGACGACATCAAGGGGCTGGTGTCCCAGCTCAACGCGATCAGCGCCGCCAGCGAGAAGCTGATCGCCTCGCACACCAGCGACCTCAACGACCTCAATGCCAGGCTTGGCGAACTGGGCAGTCCGCCGCCGCCCGGCGCGCCTGCCGAAAACCCGGACATCACGCGCCGCCGTGCCGCGCTGACCAAGGAACGCAATGCGCTCGACGCCGATATCCGGCTGGCCAGGCTGGTGGCGGTCGACGCGCAGCAGCGCGCCAGCGAGCTGTACGCCAAGCGGCGCGCCCTGTTCACCGCGCAGCTGACCGAACACGCCGCTTCGCCGCTCGGGCGCCAGTTCTGGCTCGATCTCGACGACGCCTGGCCGGAGGATATCGCCAAGCTGCGCATCCTCGGCGACGAGCTGCGCCAGGGCTGGCGCACGGCCCGCTCGCCCGGCCACTTCACGGCGGTAGTCGTGACCCTGATCGTGGCGCTGCTGGTCGCCCTGCCGGCCAACTGGATCGCCGAACGCGCGCTGGCCAACCTGGCCGCGCGTGTGCTGCCGGCCGGGCGGCTGCGCCGCTCCCTGCTGGTGATCGCCATCGTGACGGTCAACGTGCTGCTGGTCGCCGCCGCCGCCCAGGGCGTCTACGCGACCTTCGACTTCCATGGCATCTGGGGTCCCGAGACCGGCCGACTGGGGCGTTCCGTCGTGCAGTCGAGCATCTTCATCGCTTTCGTGGTCGGCCTGGGGCGGGCACTGCTGTCCAACAGCAGGCCCTCCTGGCGGCTGCCGCCGATGTCCGACGCGATGGCCGCCCGGCTGGCGCCCTACCCCTGGCTGATGGCCCTGGTGGCGGCGCTGGTCTGGGCGCCCTCGCAGGTCAACCTGGTGGTGGAGAGCAGCCTGGCCGCGGTGGTCGCCACGCAGGTGGTCACGGCGCTCGCCTTGACTGCGGCGATCGGCGCCATGCTGCTGCGACTGCGGGGGCCGAGCTTCGTGCCGCCGGCGGACGAGGCGGCAGCGGCACCGCCGCCGAAGGCCGGCGCGGCATCCGACGCAGCCGAAGCGTCCATCGAGCGGCCGCTGTGGGTCGGTACCGTGCTCGGCTTCGTCACGCTGACCCTGGTGGTGATCTGGGTGCTGGTGGCCACCGGCTACGTGGCGCTGGCCAGCTTCATGGCACAGCAGTTGAACTGGGCCGGCATCGTGATGTCGGCCTTCTATGTGCTGTTCAAGTTCGCCGACGACCTGTTCATGGTGTTGGTTTCGTCGCGCGGCCGTTTCGGCGAGCGGCTGGGGGCGAGCTTCGGCCTGCAGCCGCGCACGCTGGACCAGGCGGCAGTGCTGCTGTCGGGCGCCAG
>DASXKG010000465.1:0-3327 GCA_036496965.1 Variovorax sp. | reverse complement strand
CTGACAGCACGCACGGCCATGCGATACCAGCAATCTCGCCGGGGCGCGCGTATACTAGAGGCAGGCAGCCTAGAGAAGTTAGCTAAGGGTTGGGGCCGCCCCGCGCCGAAATTTGAGCGGGCCCTGCCAACCGCTTGAAATTGCCCTGCCCCTACCGACAGCGGCTGTGGTCGACCGCCTTTAGATACGCTGAATGAGCGCGGCGCGTCGCCCGGTTCACTGGCGGTTCGCAGTTCTTCGAACTCGTTACCGGGTTAACGATTCACGTCGACGTCGCGCGATTCCGGCAGCATCCACATCGCCAGTATGCTCACCGCGCTCATGGCCACCACATACCAGGCCGGTGCCATCGGGTCGTGGGTGATCGCCAACAGCCAGGTCACCACGAACTGGGTAGTGCCGCCGAAGATCGAGGTGCCGATGGCATAGACCAACGACAGGCCTGTGCTGCGAACTGCGATGGGGAGCAGTTCGGGCACCTGGACCAGTCCCGCGGTGCCGAACATCGCGGTCAATGCCGCCAGCACGGCGGTCACCGTCAGCAGGGTCGCAGCGCCCGGTGCCCCAGACAGCCACACGAACAGGGGCACGATCAACAGCATCAGCGCCAGCCGCGGCAGCAGGTTGACGGCCCGGCGCCCCAACCGGTCGCACAACGCGCCGCCGACCAGGGCGAAAACGAAGGTCATCACTCCGCCCATCAGCACGCTGCCCTGTGAGAGTGCCGCCGGCAGCTTCAGCACCTGCACCGCGTAGGTCACCATGTAGTTGCCCACTTGCGAGGCTACCGCGGTCGACGCAGTGGCCAACACACCCAGGATCAGGATCTTCCTGTGCTCGCGAAACACCGAACCGACGATGGCCGCTCCACTGCGCTCGTCCGCGCCGACATGGGTTTCGGGCAGGCTCCGACGGATGCAGACGGCGATAGGAACGAGCAGCAGGCTGACCAGGAAGGGCACGCGCCAACCCCAGGCCGCCAGATCTTGCGGTGACAGCAGCAGCGAGAGGATCACACCGAAGATGCCACCCACCGCGACCGCTAGACCCTGACTGGCGATCTGCCAGCTCGAATAAAGGCCGCGGCGCCCCTGCGGCGCAGCTTCGATCAGCAAGGCTGTGGCCGGTCCCACTTCACCACCGAGCGCCAGGCCCTGCAGAAGGCGGCATAGCACCACGATGATGGGCGCTGCCATGCCGATGCTGGCGTAGCTGGGCGTGGCGGCCAAGCCGAGGGTTCCGATGGTGATCAGCGCGACCGTGAGAATCATCGCCGGCTTGCGCCCGGTCTTGTCGGCAAAGGCGCCGATCAGCACGCCGCCCAGCGGTCGCGTGAAGAAGCCGACGCCAAAGGTGGCCACCGCCGCTAGCAGGCTGCCGAACTCGCCATGCACCGGGAAGAAGGTCTTGCCGATGTACACCGCGAAATAGGCGTAGATGACGAAGTCATAGAACTCCAGCGCGTTGCCAGCCACCGCAGCGGCAACGGCCGTACGGCTAATACCGACCTCGGGCATCGCGCCGTCGCGAACAGCTGTGGCGCCCTGCGGCGCGACAAAGGAAGTCAAGGTGGTGGCGTTCATATGAGAACTCGCGGGTTTGATGGACAAGGAGCCACTCAGGCTTCGACGGGGCAGTCCGCTTGCAGGCCTTCGATGGCCTGCAGGCAGGCCTCGCGGCCTTGACGCCAGACGCTGTGCTTCCAATCGTCGGCATCAGGGTAGAAGGCCTCTTTGAGGTTGCGCTTGATCTGTTGCGCCAGCAGCGGGTCGGCCGTACCGTGGCGGTGCAGCCAGTGCTCGGCACGCAGCGCGGACGTGACCCGATCGCTGGGGTAGGTGCCATATTCCAGACAGATGCCGATTTGCTCGGCCTGCGGGCACTCCTCGAACAGCGCGGTCTGGATGGGGCCGGTCATCGGAATGCTGGTCGAAGTGCCGGTGTGGACGTCGGTCAGCTCCCCCCACCATTGCCTAGCGCGCGGCAGCACGCCGTGATCGAAGCTCGCGAAGATGCGCTCGCCAACGCCACGCGGTCCGAGCCCGGTGTGGATGTCGATCGAGGCGAGTTGCCGCACGTGGGGCGTGTAGCGCTTCAGGATCGAACGGAAGGCTAGGTTGCTCCAGGTGGGCGCGCTTCCGCCGAAGAACATGCCGTCCTCATAGTCGTGCTGGCCCAGACCGATGGCACGCTGCAGGCCGCGGGCACCGTGTCGCCGGCCGTAGGCGGCCAATTCAGCTTCCGTGTCTTCTCCGGGCGGCCAGGGCGCTGGCAGCAGCCAATCGTGAATCTCGGCGTAGCCGGCGTTAACTGGCAGCGGCTTCGAGAAGTCGACAAAGTTGCGGTTGAGGTCCACGTTCTCCTGCGTCACGCGTCGCAGGTGCGAAAAGCCGTAGGGATTGATCGCGTGTACGTGCAGCACGGCGGTGCCGGCGGGCATTGGTGCGCCCTCACCCAGCAGGCCGGTCTGGATGGCGGAGCCGCAAAAGCCCTCCACCCCGTGCACGCCGCTGAGCACGATCAGCATCTTCGATGCGTCGGCCGGCCCGTCCAGCACCACGTCGATGGCCAGGGTCTCCCCTTCAGCACTGGGCAGGCCCAGCACATGGCTGTCCACCGCCAAGCCGCGTGCGCTGGCCGCGCTGAGAAACTTGCCGCGAGCGATGGCATAGGTCGGGCTGAAGAGATCGAGGGATCGGGAAGAGGTATCGTGCATGTCTTGCTCCTGAAAGGGTTCACGCCTGCGCCAGTGTCGATTCGACGAGACGCAGTCGACGCAACTGGCGCTGGCGGCACGCCACACCGAATGCGATAAAGATGGCCTGCGCCAGAGCGCAGTCGTGGACGCGCATCTCGGGATGCCACTGCACCGCCAGCGCGAAGGCCGACGCCCAAGCGACCGAGAAGGCCTCCACCAAGCCGTCGGATGCCGTGGCTTCGACGCGAAGGCCTTGCCCCAACCGGTCGATCCCCTGGTGATGGAGGGAGTTGACCCGCACGCGACGCTCGCCGAGCAAGCCCGCAAGCACGCCACCGGGCGCAATGTCGATGCCGTGGCTGTCGTCGTACCAGCGCTCGATGGGCCGCGTGTGATCGCCTTCGCGATGGTCGAGCCGACCGGGGCGCGCGTGGACCGCCGGATCGAGGGTGCCACCGAAGGCCACGTTCATTTCCTGGAAGCCGCGGCACACGCCCAGGATGGGTACGCCGGCGACCACCAGTCGCCGCAGCAACGGCAACACGGTCGCATCGCGCGCCGGATCGAGTAGCACCTCGTCAGGCAGGGCCGGTGCTCCATAGCACTCGGGCGCCACGTTCGAGGGGCTG
>DASXKG010000464.1:0-1556 GCA_036496965.1 Variovorax sp. | reverse complement strand
CACTGGCCGGCCGCGCAACGCACGGACACCGTCACCCTGTTGTTCGACGACCGCTACCGAAGGCGGCTTCGGATGCTGGGCGATGGCGGGCTCGATTTCCTGCTCGATCTGGTCGAACCGCTCGTGCTCCACACCGGCGACGGCCTCAAGCTGGAGGAGGGCGGCTTCGTCGAGGTGAAGGCCGCGCCCGAGGACCTGGTCGAGGTGCGGGGCCGCGATGCTGCGTCCTTCGCGCGGCTCGCCTGGCATCTCGGCAATCGCCACCTGCCGACGCAGATCGACGCCGACCGCATCCTGATCCGCGACGATCACGTCATCGTCGACATGCTGAAGGGCCTGGGCGCCCAGGTCCGCAAGGTGCGCGCGCCGTTCGATCCGGAAGGCGGCGCTTACGGCCAGCACAATCACGATCCCGGCCAGCGCCACGGCCCTCTCCATGTGGATCGTCATGGCTAGCGCACAACCTCACCCTGAGGAGGCCCGCAGGGCCGTCTCGAAGGGTGGGAACGAGCACCGTGCCTGCGGCCCATCCTTCGAGACGCACGCCTGCGGCGTGCTCCTCAGGATGAGGACCTTGTTTGCCCTCTGCTCTGGGTCGGCAATCCATGAAAGGCTGCGCTAGCAATGGCTGAGCCGCTCTATCGCCTGCTGGCCTGGCTGTCGCCGGCTTATCCGATCGGCGCCTTCAGCTACAGCCATGGCATCGAGACCGCCGTCGAGGAAGGTTTCATCAAGGACCGCGCCTCTCTGGTGAGCTGGCTGGAGAGCGTGCTGCTGCGCGGCACCGGCGCGGTCGATGGCGCGCTGTTCGCCGTCGCCTGGCGGGCTGCCCAGGCCGAGGATTGGCCGGCCTTCGATGCCATCGCCGAGCGCGCCGCGGCCTGGCGCGGCACGGCGGAGATGGCGCTGGAATCCCGCCAGCAGGGCGGCTCGTTCCTGTCGATCACCCGGACCGCCTGGCCGCATGCTTCGCTCACGGCAGCGCATGAGCGCCTGGGCGGAGAGTTGGCGCTGCCGGTCGCCGTGGCGCTCGCGGCCGCAGCCCATAGCATCGCGCTGGAGCAAGCCCTCGCAGGCTACCTGCACGCCTTCACCGCCAACCTGATCTCAGCGGCACTCCGCACCGTGCCGCTCGGCCAAAGCGACGGCCAATTGGCGCTGGCGGCGCTCGAAAGTGCGGTGAACACCGCGGCCGGGAACGCTATGGTCGCGGAGTCGCTCGACGAAGTCGGCACGGCGACGCCGTTGCTCGATTGGTGCTCGCTGCGTCACGAGACGCAGTACACGAGGCTGTTCCGCTCATGACCCTTCCGGTCGCGCTCTCGCTCGTGCTGGCCTTTCTGGCGGCCGCCCATGCGTGGTGGGCGGTGGGCGGCATCTGGCCCGCTTCCAGCGAACCCGACCTGGCGCGCGCCGTGATCGGCGATGGCCGCAGCCGCATGCCGCCGCCCTGGCAATGCGCCGCCGTGGCGTTGGCGCTCGCCGCCGTTGCGGTTTGGCCGTGGGTCATCGTGCGCTGGCCGGACAACTCGCTCGTCCTGATCGGTTCGGTCGTG